>DXJA01000263.1 GCA_019056875.1 Candidatus Jordarchaeum madagascarense | reverse complement strand
TTTTCGGATTTGACTTTTAATGTTTGGGGTTTTTGTGTTTATAAAATTAATTATATTCAAGTTTGGAATCTTTATATAAGTTGTTTTTTAAGGTTGTATGGTGGTTCAATAATCTGGTTCTCGGTTATAATTTTCGAAATATAATTTGCTGGTGTGATATCGAATACCGGGTTTTTAGCTTGATCTGTAGGATAGAGTTTAATTATTTGAAATTCATGTTTTTCCTTGTTATAGCCCCGTAAACTAGTTATTTCTCTGGAATCCCTCTCCTCTATTCTGATGTCTTCAGTTTTTAGATTAAGATCTATAGATGTTGTAGGGGCGGCCACTATGAAAGGGATTTTGTTTTCGCGTGCTAATGTTGCTAGTGTATATGTGCCTATCTTGTTTATAACGTCACCGTTTGATAATATTCTATCTGCACCCACTAATACAATCTGGACATCTCCCTTTTTCATATAGTAACCGGCTGCATTATCCGCTATGACATAGTGTTTTATATCCTCCTGTGTCAACTCCCAGCTGGTTAAACGTCCCTGCAGCCAAGGTCTTGTCTCGGTTGCCAAGACATAGAAGCTCTTATTCTGATAATGAGCGAACCTTATTATGCTTAAGGCAGTTCCGTAATCAACTGTTCCTAGAGCTCCAGTGTTACAGTGAGTTAGCACACCTTTCCCGTTCCTGATTAGGTTTCTACCCAAGAGTCCAATGTTCTTACATGCTTCAGCGTTCTCCTCCGCTATCCGTTGGGATTCATTAAAAGCGATTTCCACGCATTGTGGAGGAGTCTCCGCTTTTTTCATAGCCATCAGCATTCTTACAACCATGTTACGGAGATCCACCGCCGTGGGGCGAGTGTTGAGAAATTCTTGGGTAACTTCCTCCATTAATTTCCAAAATTTTTTCGGTTCCAAATACTTGAATTCTAGGGATGCTTGTGCTAATCCATATGACGCCGCCACACCGATCGCGGGGGCTCCTCTGATCTGCATTCTTCTTATTGCCTCCGCGGTTTCCTTGTAACTATTCGTCTTGTGTATTCTGAATTCAAAAGGTAATCTGGTTTGGTCAATCATGTTAATTGTTTTGCCCTCCATCCATACATTGCGATAGTTCAGCGTTCTCCCATCGATCTTAACCTTCATATAGACACCTTAAAGCTCACTACGATACTTGTAAAATTTTTAATCATACTAGTGCTCCTTTAACGGTTTCCCAAGAACTTTTCTGGGATATTCTTCATTAAATTTGTCCTTTTCGAATACTAGAGTTCCGTTAACTATAACATATTCTATACCTAAAGATAACCTATTTGGCTCTGCTATGCTGGCGCGATCCATTATCGTTTGGGAATCAAAGATAACGCAATCCGCATAATGTTCTTCTCTAAGGACGCCGCTCTCTAGAAATTCAAATCTTTGAGCCGGCAATGATGTCATTTTTCGGATGGCTTTTTCAAGGTGCATAAGCTTTCTCTCGCGAACCATGTATCTCAAAAATCTTGTAAGAATGACAAAACTTCTAGGTGATAGAATTAATCCAGATCCATAATCGGTCAAACACTTCGAGCCTTGAGATAAATTTTGGCTAGGAGTAAGATTTTATAGTAATTTTTTTAACAATAAACTTTTGTCAATTAATATTGGACAAACATCGGCTGAAGAGGAGAAGTAGAATCAAATGAGTTATTACGATATGAACGAACTTCAAAAATATTTCAGCGAAGTACTCGGTGGCAATGTGAAGATTATAAGTGTTGGTGGAATACCCGGAGAGGGTAAAGTGAAATTAAAGAAGGCGGGATACGGTATCCACCGCCTAGTAGAAATAGAGTTTAATGGTTCTAGAAAAAAGTACCTACTGGAAACAGTGGCACCTTCCCAATTCGGACATGAAACTATGCCTGATCGGGCGCAAGTGGTTATCATGGCGCACAACACTTACAATCGCTTGCCCCTTCACGTCCGTTCACTCGACTGCGGAGCATTCATGAGTGATGGGCAAATCGTTTCGGTAGGTGACGTTGAAGAATTTTTCATAAACGTCGAGTTCGTAGAAGGCACCCTCTACAAAGTTGATTTGGAAAAAATTTCAGAAAAAGGAAGTTTGACAAATCTAGATAAATCACGTGCACTGAGACTGTCCGATTATCTAGTAGAAATTCATGCCCTGAAAAAGAATGAGCCAAGTCTCTACTTTAAAAGGATAAGAGAATTATTGGGCCATGGAGAATGCATTTTTGGATTAACAGATTCTTATCCACCTGATTTTGAATTTTTCTACCAATTAAAGCTTAGCGAGATAGAGAAGAGATGCATAGATTGGCGTTGGAAACTTAAAAATTACACCTATAGACTGTGTCAGGAACATGGTGATTTTCATCCCTGGAACCTCTTTTTCAGGGAAGGAACTGATTTATCGGTTTTTGATAGAAGCCGTGGAGAATGGGGGGAAGCTGCAGACGATGTCACCGCCCTAACCATTAATTACATTTTTTTCAGCCTAATAAAGTATGGAAAACTTGAAGGACCTTTCGAGGAACTTTACCACTTGTTCTTCAATAATTACTTGGAAAAAACAGGCGATGAACAGATACTCAAAGTTCTCCAACCGTTTTACACCTGGAGATGCTTGGTTATCGCAAATCCTATTTGGTACCCTGATTTAAAGTCAGACATTCGAATCAAACTGTTCAAATTCATAGACAATGTTCTGAATACCGACATCTTTAACCCAAAAGAGGTGAACTCGTATTTCAAATAGTTAGTAAACCCTCACAAGAGATACATTGAAGACTTTTCAGGTTTAACTTGTGCTATAAACTTGATTCCCATTAAATCCAAATTGCTATGACCCCTTAAAGGAGCAGTCAAATCAAATCAGTCAGTTTCTCTTATCTATCATTGTTTTTGAAAATCTCTAACTACTTTATTCTCATTTTTTTGCTTTTTAGAGTGTCGCTGGCTCCTCTTTTAAAACCAAATTGTTGACGTTTTTTGATTATACTTTCAAGCGTTTGTAAAATCCGGTTTATAATGACACATAATAATGTTATTTATGATTCCACAAAATTTAATTATTTAATTGTTTTGTACGTTAATTGTTTCATATGGATATCCGAGTTGATGATTTTGCCAAAAAATGAAAAGGTTGCAATTTCGGGTTCTGCAGCATTCGACGTAATAGCGTTTACTGAAGAAACACTTGATGATATTTTTATGCATGCTATTAATAATAAAGAAAAAGATGCAAGAATTAGCTTTTCTTTTTTAGTAAACAAAAAGGTGTCATTTGGCGGAACTGCGTTAAACATCGCATATAATATGAAATTAACAAATGGCAATCCGCTTCCAATATCTTGCGTTGGGAGAGATTTCGTCAGCCGGAATTATAAAAAACACTTGGAAAATTTTGAAATAGACCCAAGCGGACTAGTGGTAAATGAAGGAGAAGATACTGCCGAGGCCTATATTGTAACGAGCAGAATAGGCGATCAAATGTCCATTTTTCACACCGGAGCCCTCCAAGATACTTGTAATATCCAAATAAAAGAAATAATAAAAGATAAAAACGTTAAAATAGCGATAATATCTCCAAACCCCATAGATACAATGCTGCATCACTCTGATGAATTCATGAAATTAAATATTCCATTTATTGCAGACCCGGGACAAATGCTCTATAATTTCAAACCCGAAGATTTATCCGAATTTATTAGCAGAGCATCAATGCTTATAGTCAACGATTACGAAGCAATGCTAATTGAAAAAAAATTGCAAAATAAACTAAAAAATCTTATAAATTCAACAATCATTACACGCGGCGAACATGGCTGCTCTGCTTACCTAAATGATACTTATGTCAACATACCCGCAGTAAAAATTTTCAAACTAGTCGACCCCACAGGCGCAGGGGATGCCTTTAGAGGCGGTTTATTATCAGGACTTTCAAAAATTAATCCAAAACTAGAAGATTTAACTCTACAAGAGTTACAAACCGCCTGCCAAATGGGGGCGGTATGCGGTGGATACGCGGTAGAACAAGCAGGAACCCAAAACCACGTTTTTTCAATCGAAGAATTTAAGGCTAGATATGAGAAAAACTATGGAAAAATCGATGAACAACTAATATACTAAAATATTATTAA
>DXJA01000262.1 GCA_019056875.1 Candidatus Jordarchaeum madagascarense | reverse complement strand
TATATTTTAATTAACTTTCTTTTAAATATTAAGGCTGATAAGCACTAATTTTTAGTTTAACCTCGAATTAGTGGATGGATTTTCCATATTTAGTCAATAAATATTTCTTTTCTGAGTCAATATTTCAAAGTAGTAAACTAACCTTAACTCTCTATGTTTGTGCGTTTTTTAGAAGGATAATTGAAGTTTAATTAATAAGTACACTTATTTCTAATTAGTTTTGAATGAACTTTTATATCCTTAAAAAGACAGTACTATAGTATATAATATTAGTAACTCTAAATTTACCCGAAAGCGAATAAAATTGTTTGGTGAGCCTATATGGAGCTATATTTGATTTTTCTCACGTTGCTCAATTACTGGTACGTCTGGGATTTAGGTATTCTTTGGACTATTCAGGGAAGCTTCTGGACTCCTTTAGGGTTCCTAGGAGGAAATACTATTTTTGACAGTTTCTGGCGTGTTGTGACCTCTCTTGGAGACGACATTATCTTGTTCATGCTGGTAGGCGTGATCTACTGGCTTGGCTACAAGAGAGAAGGCATCTTCCTAGCATTAATCCTCGTATTTAGCGCCTTCATTAACTACAGTCTGAAATATCTTATAGGCAGACCTAGACCCACATTCTACGAAGCGCGAAAGCTGTACTTCCCCGAGGGTCCCTCAATGCCAAGCGGTCACGCACAAACAACAACCGCTACCGCCTTTACAATTGCTTGGCTCGCAAAGAGGGGAGTACCTCTTGTCTCAAAGCGAGGAATTATCCTATTTCTGCTTGCAGCAATAATCTCCGTTCTAGTATCAATAAGCAGAATCTACCTCGGAGCACACTGGCCAACTGATGTAATCTTAGGTCTCCTCATCGGACTGCTGGTCTTTGGGGCATACGTTCTAATAGCTGAGAGAGCCTGGAATTTCCTTAACGCGAAACTCCCCGAGAGTCCCTGGATACGCATACTGATCGTTATAGCTATTTTCCTCATTGTGGCTGTAGCATTACCCTTCAATTGGGAAGTAGGCTGGTACATATACCTTCTAACCGCAGGCTACATAACGGGTACCCTTCCCTTCACCCTACTTACCATCTATCCCTTCGAGTGGGGAATGGGCTGGTACCTAACCGGAGCCGTCGCAGGCTTCCTCTCAGGAGCCATTCTCGAGCAAAAATACATCCAGTTTACGGTACCTTCCTCTTGGAAGTATGCTGTCCTAAGACTCATTATTGGAGCATTGATAGCTTTGCCCGGATATTACCTCATAGATAAGATTCCTTGGGGACCACTGCAATTTCCAGTATACGCCATACTAGGATTATGGGTAACCCTAATCACACCAGCAATCTTCAAAAAACTTGAACCCAAGCCGTAAACCCTTTTTCTCTCTTTTTCTATTTCAAATAATTTCTTTTCCAGTCAGAAAAAGTTTTAACTAACACCCAACATCTTCCCCTCAAACCATTCGGCTCCAAGAAAAAATGGTAAAAATCTTTTGAATGGGAGATACAAGTGAATGACAAAATCAACAAGGTAATAGAGCTTTTGAACAGGGAGTATGGCGAAAAAAAGTGGAAAAAGAGATATGATCCTCTCGACCAGTTGATTCAAACTATACTATCCCAAAACACTACCGACAAAAACAGTCATGCTGCTTTTTCCAATCTGAAAAGAAAATATCCAAATTGGGAAAGCCTCCTGAAAGCATCAGAGGCTGACATCGCAGAAACAATTAGGTTAGGTGGACTTGCCAACATCAAAGCCAGGAGAATAAAGGAAGCTCTTTTTGCCATTAAAGAAAAAAACCATAATCTCGACCTATCTTATTTAAAAGAAATTCCACAGAAAGAGGCTTTATCCTTCCTAACGACCCTCAAAGGAGTGGGACCAAAAACCGCGGCCTGCGTTCTACTCTTCTCATTCGGCAAACCAGTTCTACCGGTGGACACCCACATCTACCGAGTTTCAAAGAGGCTCGGTTTGATCGGCGATGTTGACCGTTTGAAAGCACACGAAATACTTCAGCAGATGGTTCCAGAGGAATATATTTACTCGTTTCACATTAATATGATAGAACACGGAAGAAGAATCTGTAAAACCAGACCCAAGTGTCCCGAGTGTGTTCTAAACAGTATCTGTGACTCTGCGCCCTACTTCTACCCAAAATAAAAAGCTTTAATTTTTTGCATTTTTCCTCTCATCCATTGCAGTTTTAAACGCGCAGGAATTAAAGGGAACGAGTTGATACGGATGCGGAACTGATGTTAGGAGTGCTTAGCCTATTTAAGGTTGTGTCGATAGAGTTAAAAATCCTTATTGAATAGTAATAGGTATAACTCTCAATATATTTACATTGATAAAAATATTATTTACAAATGTAAAGTAAATATCAATATTTATTGGATGCAAGTCTATTATTCCGATACAAATATAAAGAAAAAGTGTATGGTAATTTGATAATTCAATATAAATTTAGGTGAAAAAAACTAGTTTCGATGTTTCAAATTGAAAGGTGTAGTAAATGCATGAGGTACACATTTGTGACACAACTCTAAGAGACGGCAGACAGATGCCCGGAGTATATTTTACCCTCTATGAGTGTTTAGAAATAGCCCAAAAATTGGACGAAATAGGAATAGACCAAATAGAGGTCTTCTGCCCGGGATACGTGTTAAAAGACTACTTCTTAATACGAGAATTAAATAAGATAGGATTAGACAACAAGTTACTGGTCTGGCACAGAGGCTTAAAGGTTGACCTAGAGAAATCCATTAACACCAAACTGAAATTCGGTGCCGTAGCTCTTTCGATTGCAACCGAAAAACATCATCGTGAGCAGAAGCTACATATGTCAAAAGAACAAATAATAGAAAACATGTGCGGGGCTGTGTCCTTTGCAAAGGAACACGGACTCTACGTGTCTGTAAACGCTGAAAAGAGCGTGGGCACCGAACCTGAATACCTAATAAACTTTGTTGACGCTGTTACCGAAGCGGGCGCAGACAGAATCAGATACTGCGACACTTTGGGAGAACTCATTCCCCATGAAACATACAACATTATTTCAAAACTCTCAAAGAAAATAAAAATCGACCTAGAATTCCATGGACACGACGACATGGGCATGGGAGTAGGAAACACGCTAGAAGCCTTCAGGGCAGGAGCAAAATGGCTAGACGCTAGTGTCTGCAGATTAGGAGAACGCGGGGGCTTCACCTCCCTAGAACAACTAGTTTACAATCTCTACAAACACTACAATATACAAAAATACGATATATCCAAGCTCGCCGAATTAGCCTCCTTCGTAGAAAACGTATCAGGGATAGATCCTCCCCCAAATACACCTATCACAGGGATCAATATTTATCGCCATGAGTCTGGAATTCATGCTCACGGAGTGCTCCAAGACGTTAACCTATATGAAAAGGTAAGAGCCGCAGAGGTAGGAATAAAGGAAGGTTCTATGAGAGAAAAAATAGTGATAGGCGAAACCACAGGACGAGAAAGCATAATCTACATACTCAAAGAGTTTGGTATAGAACTCGACAAAACCAGTCCCATTATTAGCAAGATTTTAAGCAAGTTACAAGAACAGTACCTATTCGGAAGAAAAACAAGCGTCACCCACGAAGAGTTAGTTGAACTGTACCACATAGTCTCCGCAAAAAATAAAATCAAACCAGTAACCTCCATCGCAGAATTCTAGAATCCAATAATGAAAACCATTTTTTTTAATTTCTTCCTTTCATTTCTAATCTCAAATTTTTAATTATGTTTGCTAATTTTTCTCGAAACAATTTAAAATCCTCCTACTTAATAATTCTTAAGGAGGAAAAAAGGTGCACAAGACCGGGGTTACAGAGCTTTCACTACACGGTGGAAAGGCACCGAGATGGCTGTTTAATCGTATGGTAAAGCTTGCAGACGTTATTATCGCGATAATTGTGGAGGAATATGGAACTCAGGAATTAATTCAGAGACTCTCAGATCCCTACTTTTTCCAAGCCCTATCATGTGTACTGGGATTCGACTGGCACAGCTCTGGAACCACAACAGTAACCTGCTCAGCCCTGAAGCTCGCCCTGAAACCACAAGAACACGGCGTGGCAGCAGCCGGAGGCAAAGGATCAACCTCAAGAAAAACCCCAATCGAAATACCACAAATAGGAGACCTCTTCAATCTCCCAGAACCCAAAATCGATTCCATAAAATACTCAAGCCGCATGTCCGCAAAAGTAGACAACACCGCCATACAAGCAGGCTACCAGCTCTACCACCACTGCATATTCATTACAGAAAAAGGAGAATGGAGCGTAATACAGCAGGGAATGAATTCACAAATCAGAAAAGCTCGAAGATATCACTGGCTCTCAGGAACATTCAAAACATTTGTAGAAGAACCCCACACAGCAATAGTCGGAGAAACCGTCCACAAAAAGGTCTTAGATATGACATCCAAACAGAGCGAAGAGTGCAGAAAAATCTCCACAGACCTGGTAAAAGACAACCCCCAACGCCTCAAAACCATACTATCAGACAAACCCCTAAATCAGGAAACCCTTCTCAAGTGGCTCCCCGAAAGCAAAACCCCCCCACCCCAACACCTCAATCTAATAAAATCCGTAAACTGGAATGCATTAATGAAAGCCTACCAGTCACAACCCCAAAACTATGAAGAACTACTATCAACAGGAGGAATAGGCCCCTCAACCATAAAGGCTCTGGCAATGATATCCGGACTGATATACGGAAAACCACCCAGCTGGAAAGACCCGGTAAAATTCTCCTTCGCCTTTGGGGGAAAGAATGGAATACCTTACCCGGTAAACCGGAAATCAATGGATGAGACAACAAACTTTCTAAGAAAAGTGGTAGATGAATCAAAAATAGAAACAAAAGAAAAAACGAAAGCCCTTAAAAGACTAATAAACTACAATCCCTTCTCCGAATAATAACACCGGCAAAGTATATTAGAAACACTAAAAATAATCAAATCTAATCGTAAGAATACTGATTTTAAGTGTAAAGGCTGTAAGAATTAACTTGATAGATTATGTTTTTTATACTAGCACCAATAACGGCTAAAAAGGAAGGGCAAGTGATAAAATGACAATAAATAAACTTCCAATGAAGAGAAGGATCAGAAAAATCGCAAGTATTTTTCTCCTCAAAATTACTCCCTCTAACCATACAAGTGACTTATATATTTTAAATTCTTTCTTACTACTTTTTATTTCCCTTTAAAAAAGTTTTTGGATTGTTGATTTAACGAATTTATTATAAGGCTTTGCATTATTTACTCATTCTTCACAAATTTATTATAT
>DXJA01000261.1 GCA_019056875.1 Candidatus Jordarchaeum madagascarense | reverse complement strand
CAAAAATTTCTACAATTTATTACTAATATCAAAAAATATTGATCCCATCTAATTTTCCAAGAAACGAAGAAAATTATTTTTCTTCCCTGCAAGTACTATTATTTTTTGTTTTAAAAATTTTAGATTTTTTGGTTATTTAATAAATTCTGCTTACTACGAAATCCGCTAGATTTAGGAAAAATTGCTGGGATTCCTTCTTTAATGGGGGTTGGGCTTTAAGTAATTTTTGCTTTGATTTTTCCTCCATTTCTAATGCTATTTTTTTAGAGTTTTCAATAGCTCCCGTTTCTTGAAATATTTTTCTAACTTTTTCTATCTCTTTAGGATCCGCTTTTGAATCGCCGAGTATCTTTTTTAGAATATTTAGTTGGGCGGTGGAAGCACTGTTAAACGCTTGAACAACTAGAACCGTTTTTTTACCTTCTTTAATATCTCCATCTGTGGGTTTACCTGTATCTGATTCTTCTCCGAATGTTCCTAGTATGTCGTCCTGAATCTGAAATGCTTGGCCTAATAACACAGCGTATTCGCTTAACGCTTTGATTTGGCTTGATGTGGCCCCTCCAAGCACTGCACCCATTTGTATAGATTTCTCCAATAGAGACGAAGTTTTCATTTTTATCATTTGTAAATAATCATCCATAGTTACATTATCTTTTGTTTGAATCACACTCTCGAACATGACTCCATCAATTAGTTCTTGGAAAACCTGTTGGTATAGATTAACGGCCTTACAAATAAGATCATGAGGAAAATTGGAAGAAAGAAGAGTTTCAATACCTAAATTATAGGTTGTGTTTCCCGCCAAGATAGCCATAGTGTTTCCAAAGTCTTCGGCTTTGTCTTTAGACGAAACCTCCCTTCTATACCACTCCCTATAATTTATATGAAACGTAGGGCCGTTTCTACGAAGCTCATCATGATCTATAAGATCATCGTGAATTAAAGTGGCATTGTGAAGTAACTCAACAGAAATAGAAGGGAGAAATATCTTTTCATCAGAATTAGCTACACCTCGATAAGCCTGAATCAGAGAAATTGGTCTAAGCCTCTTACCTCCTCTCAAAATAAACTCTTTAATATTAGAGTAATACCTCTTGTGATAGGAAAGAGGCGCCGTCGCAATTTTTCTATCTAAAAACGAAGTTAAGGCTTTGTTGACTTTTTTGGACAGATTATCTACTACCTCTACAAATTCCAAATTAATATCTCCCTACTTCACGGTTAAAACAGTGATTTTAAAATTTCGTTTGGCTTCGCATTCTAGACTTTTAACCTTTTCTTCAGGAATGATTAAACACTTCGTCAAAATTGTAATAACATGTTATATCTCAATGTCATTTCAAATGTGATCCTAAGACAGAAAGAATCTTATCTATTAAATTATACTATTTAAAAGAGTTTTCACAATCATAGAATAAGGTTCTTGAGAATTTTTAACATGTTTATGTCAAAATACGGGTGTAAGTGAGTTATTTTTTTATATATTATATACAATGTACCTTTTAGTCAATTTTGTATATAACGCAGTTATTATATCAGCAATTATGATTATTTAGGTTAAATCTCAAAATTGTCGATATAATATTGAGTTAATGCACAACGTTTAAATATAGAATTTATAGTTTTTAGACGCCAACTATGTTGGTAAAGAATTTTGAGAAGTTATATTTCATTAGAGATTTTCATCTTGAGGTTAAAAGGATTGATGACACCAAACCAGCCAGTAGGAATAGTCGGTTGGGGAGCATACGTACCCCTGTACAGAATCAAAGTAAAAACCATTGCGACAGTGTGGGGAACTTATACAGAGAGGGTCACTGAAGGATTAGGGATAGAAGAGAAAGCCGTAGCTGGTCCCGATGAGGATACTACTACGATATCTATAGAAGCTGCTCAAAACGCTTTAAAAAGAGCTCAGATAGACCCCCGTGAAATCGGAGCGGTACTCGCTGGTTCAGAATCTCCACCCTACGCGGTCAAGCCTACCGGTTGTACTGTTGCCGAGGTTATAGGAACAACCCCAAATATACTGGCAGCGGATATAGAATTCGCCTGCAAAGCAGGCACAGAGGCTATGCAGTTCTGCATGGGGCTGGTTTCCTCAGGTATGATAAAGTATGGTTTGGCTATTGGGTCAGATGTAGCCCAGAGCGCCCCCGGAGATGATTTAGAATACGCGGCTGCGGCTGGAGGAGGAGCGTTTATTATCGGTAAATTGGATGGAGAAGCTGCCGCCTCTATTAACGCTTCCAATTCATATGTTACAGACACCCCTGATTTTTGGCGACGCGCCGAACAACCCTACCCTAAACACGGCGGCGTATTTACAGGCCAAGCATACTTCCAACATATAATTAACGCAGGAAAACAGTTAATGAATGATTTGGAGATGAAACCTCAAGATTTCCAGCATGCCATATTTCACCAACCCAATGGCAAATTTCCCGAAAAAGCGGCTAAAGAGTTGGGATTCACCCCTGAACAAATCAGAGTGGGAAAACTAGTATCTAAAATAGGTAACACCTATTCGGGCTGTATTCCAATAGGTTTATCAGCAGTGTTAGATGTCGCTCAACCAGAAGACAATATCTTAGTGGTCTCCTACGGGTCTGGGGCTGGAAGCGACGCATTCCATATTGTGGTTCAAGATGCGATTAAAGATAAACGTGAATTAGCACCCACAGTTCAAGATTATGTTGATAGGAAGGATTATGTGGGTTATGCATGCTACGCTAAATGGCGTAGAATGATAATCGGAATAGATGCAAGACGGTAGAAGAAGGAATAGTTATGAGAAAGGTAGCAATTATAGGAGTTGGAATGACCAAAATTGGTCATTTATTCAGTGAATCGTTGCGTTCACTTTTTTCTAAAGCGGTAAGAGGTGCGCTGGAAGACGCAGGAAGCCCTAAAATTGACGCACTTTACCTAGGTAACATGTCTGCGGGCCAGTTTAATAATCAGGAAAACATTGCGGCTCTCTTATCAGATTTTGCGGGTTTGAATGGAACTCCGGCAACTAGAATCGAGGAAGGATGTGGATCTGGGGCTGCGGCCATTTATACTGGATATAAGGCTGTTGCTTCCGGGACTCACGATTTTGTGGTTGTGGGAGGTGTAGAAAAAATGATGGACACCGCCACTAATGATACCACCTCGATTACTTCAACAGTAACGGATCAAGAGTATGAAGCTTTTCTAGGCCTCTCTCTTGTGGGAATTAACGCAATGGTTATGAGACTTTATATGAACACATTTGAGGTTGAAAGAGAAAGCTTTGCAAAATTCTCTGTTCAAATGCATGATAATGCGTCAAAAAATCCCTATGCTCAGTTACCATTCAAAATTTCGATGGATAAAGCAATGAATTCGGATCCTGTGGCGGAGCCAATACACCTGATGGATTGTGCGCCTATCGGTGATGGTGCTGCAGCCTTAGTTCTGTGCCCAAAGGAGTATGCGAAAAACTTTGCCTCTTCACCTATAGAGATTATAGGTGCTGGGCATGGTACGGATCACTTTATATTCCACACCAGAAACGACTTTCTTTCTCTTAAGGCAACACGGGATGCAGCAAGAGAAGCTTATAGGATGGCGGAAATAACACCCGGACAGCTGGATCTAATGGAGATACATGACACTTTTTCAATAACGGCATTTTTAACAATGGAAGACTTGGGCTTGGTAGAAAAAGGTGCTGTGGCTCAAGCAATTGATGAGGGACTAATTAGTTTGGATGGACCCCTACCCGTAAATCCTTCTGGAGGATTAAAGGCCAGAGGACACCCCATTGGTGCTACGGGAGTATATCAGATGGCCGAGGTTGTACTACAACTTAGGGGAGAAGCGGGAGCCAGACAGGTTCCGGGCGCAGAAACAGGGCTTACAAATAACATAAGCGGTTTTGGTGCCTCCTCTTTTGTGCACATTCTTAGAAGTTAGGCAGGGGATTTTTAATGCAGGTTTCAAAATCTTGGAGAGAACTTCCTCAGCGTTACCGACTAGAGGGTAAAAAGTGTACTCAGTGCGGAAAAACATGCTTTCCCCCTAGAGACATTTGTCCTGTCTGTAATTCGGATCATATGATAATAGTGAATTTGCCCAAAAGAGGTAAAATTGTAACGTACACTGTTATACATACCGCCCCTGCTAATTTTGAAATATTTAAGCCCTATATAATTGCCCTAGTACAACTAGAGGATGGAACACACTTGACCACTCAGCTCACGGACTGTAAACCAGATAACATAACCCTTGGAATGGACGTGGAAGCCATAATTAGAAAGATAAATGAAGATGGAAAAGATGGAATAATCTACTATTCCTATAAATTCCGACCAGTTTTAAAAAATGCTGACAAGAAAAAGAGCTAGTTCTTCAATATAATTTGAGATTTTAAATTCAAAACGCATTGCTTTTTTCGATTTATTATGTTTAGGTAGCGAGAATGAAAAAGATTAAATGGCACACCTTTTTTATAATCGCTGATAAGATTTAAGGAGATTGTTGTTTTTGAGAGAGTTTCTGGAGAATCTTAAGTCTCGCGGTATGCTCATTGAGGTTAATAAAAAGATTTACGCTGATAAAATTCCAGCTCTTCTGAAAAAATTGGATGGGAGACCAGTTCTTTTTAACCTAGTTGAGGGGACATCATACAAGGTGGTTGGAAACATCTGTTCGAGTAGAGATCTTTTAGCCTTATCATTAAATGTGAGAAAGGAAGAGCTCTTATTCAGATTGGCAGAAGTTTTTAGGAGGGGGAGTCAACCAGAAATAGTTAAGAAGGGCAGGTGCCAGGAGGTCACTGAAGGGGTTAATCTGAATAATTTGCCCATTCTCACCTACACTGCAGGTGATGAGGGTCCGTATGTTACTTCTGGAGTGGTGATAACCCGTGATCCCGAGTTTGGGAGAAACGTCTCTTTTCATAGACTTATGAGGTTGGATGATAAACGGTTTGCTATGAGGATTGTGGAAGATAGAGATACGGATGTCTATCTGAAAAGAGCTGGTGGAGAATTGGAAGTTGCTATATGTATTGGAAATCACCCCTCTTTTCTATTAGCAGCCTCTACTTCTCTGGACATAACAGTAGACGAGTTGGAAATCGCCAATAATTTAAGGGAGATAAAACTTGTCAAGTGTAAAAAAGTAAATTTGGAAGTGCCCGCGGATTGTGAAATAGTGCTGGAAGGAAGAATAACAGGAGAACTGGTGGATGAAGGTCCTTTTCTGGATTTAACCGGTACCTATGATATTGTTAGGAAGCAACCAGTGGTTGAAATTAAACACTTTACTCATGCTGAGAATCCCATATATCAAGCTCTGCTTCCCGGAGGGCTTGATCATAAACTATTAATGGGCCTGCCGAGGGAACCCGTGATTTTCAACGAAGTGAATAAGGTCTGTGAGTGTAAAAATGTCTTAATAACCCCCGGTGGCTGCTCATGGCTTCATGGAATAGTTCAGATTCGAAAGAAGGATTCAGAGGATGGAAAAAATGCAATCGAAGCCGCGTTTAAAGCGCACAAATCCATGAAGCATGTGGTGATAGTAGATGAGGACATAGATATTTATGACTTGAACTCCGTTGAGTATGCTATCGCCACAAGATTCCAAGCATCGAAGGATGTGGTGCTGAAAAAGGGTAAGGGTTCTTCGCTTGATCCATCCGCAAACCAAGTAACCCGAGAAACGACCAAAGTGGGAATAGACGCCACAATACCCTCTGATAAGGATAAATCACATTTTCTTCTAGTAAAAATCATTGGAGAAGACACCATCAGAGTTGAGGATTATGTATCTCAGTAGAGAAGAAGAGAAAATACTTCAAGGCGAATCAGGTGAGGCGAAAAGACTAGCCATGAAGATACTTTGTGCTCTTGGAGATTTCTTCCACGCTGAGAAACTAATCAAAATTGAATCGTCACATGTTTCTGGGGTCTCGTATAAGACTGGAGGGGATGCGCTAATAGAAGTTTTAGAGAATTTTGTAGAGAACAAATCCAAAACAGTGATAACAACTTCACTTAATCCCAGTGGAATGGATCGAACGAACTGGAAAGAAATGGGCGTAAAAGATGATTTTGCTTCAAAACAGAATAAAATAATAGAAATGTATCAATCCATGGGTATTTTTGATGTGTGCAGCTGTGTTCCCTACGAGCTGGGTAATGTTGCAAAAATTGGTGACCATATATCCTTCTCAGAGTCCTCAGCCGTGACCTTCATGAACTCCTTTTTTGGAGCGCATACAAACAGAGAAAGTGGGCTGTCCGCCCTAGCATCAGCAATACTTGGAAAAACTCCGCAATACGGCTTGCATCTGCCCGATAACAGAATTCCCGAGGTTGCGGTTGAAATAGACGCAAAACTCACCAACCCTACGGATTACGGTTTGGTAGGATACTGCATCGGGAAGAATTTTAGCTCAAAAATTCCCATTTTACAAAAAATTTCAAGTATGGATATTCAGCAAACCAAAAGTATTTCTGCTGCCATGGCAGCCTCGGGTTCCATACCTCTATTCTACATTAATGATTATGCATGTGAAAAATTCGAGGAAAAAGATTTAGAAAAAATAATAATAGACCAGAAACATTTAGAAGAACTGAAAGAAGATTTTGCTCCAACATCCCCACCTGATATTGTTATGATAGGTTGTCCTCATGCATCAGTAAGTACTCTTAAGACGATTTCGGAACTACTTGAGTCCCCGGTCTCAAATCGAATGAAGTTCTGGATTTTCACTTCTAGGCCCATCAGATTAGTGGCGGAATCAATGGGATATGTTCAAAAGATAGAGCGTATGGGGGCCAAGATTTTTTGTGACACTTGTCCTGTTGTCTGCCCCATGCCCAGTTTTGACTTGGCTTTGACGGATTCGATTAAGGCCGTTCACTATCTTCCCACAATGAGTAAAATCGAATCCGCAGCGGGGTCTCTAGAGGACTGTATAAAAATAGCTATGGGGAGGAAGCTGCAATGAAGATTATACTGCGGGGAGAAGGTTTAAGAGGATTGAAACAACCCAGAGTAGAGGGAGAAGCTCTTGTAACTCAAATGCCGATATCCTTCCTCGGATTTATAGACCCAAACACAGGAATGGTCATTCAAAAGGGACATGAACTAGAAGGAAAAAGCATCAGAGGGAAAATACTAATATTCAGCACCGGAATAGGCTCAACAGTGGGCTCATATGTACTAATCAATCTAGCTCACAATGGTTTAGCACCCAAGGCCATTATTCAAAGAGAATCTGACACTGTCACCTTGGTGGGAGCGGTTATCGGGGAAATCCCACTAGTCCATAGACTAGACCAAGATCCCCTTACCGCAATAAAAAACGGTGATAAAGTAATTGTAGACAGCGAGAAAGGAATAGTCGAAGTCGAAAAAATAGAAGAATGAAGTGGAAAAGAAATGGTTCAGGAAAAAACATTTGAAGAAGACTTGATTGAAAAACTAATCAATGGAGAAGTCAAATTCTACCAAGTTGAAAAACACACAGATGTAGAAACAGCCACCACCATAAGAAGAAAAGCCCTAGAAAAAATAATCGGAAAAGAACTCAAACACATCAGATCCTATTCCATAGACATAAAGCAAACAGCCTCAAGAAACATCGAAGCCCCCATAGGAGTGCAACAGATACCTCTCGGAGTCGCTGGTCCACTAAAGGTAAATGGCGAAGTTGCAAATGGGGAGTACTTCATACCCCTAGCCACTACAGAAGGAGCACTAGTAGCAAGCGTTAACAGAGGATGCAGCATAATAACAGCTAGCGGAGGAGCAAAGGCTCAGGTGATCAAAAACGCCATTACCAGAGCGCCCTGTATAGTAGTCCCAGACACCGAACACGCACTTAAGCTAGTGGAATGGGTAAAAGATAACTTTGAAAAAATACAAGAAGTTTTCAAAGGCAATGATCCGTTTTTGAAACTCTTGGACTTTCAATACTGGATTGTCGGAAGAAACGTATTTCTCAGACTGCTAGCAGATACAGCTGATGCCATGGGAATGAACATGGTCACTAGTGCATCCCAAGCGGTATGCGACTTTATCCACGAGAATCTCCCTTGGGCAGAAACCATAGCACTAAGCGGTAACATGTGCGTAGACAAAAAACCAACAGCTCTCAACTTTATTTTAGGTAGAGGCAAGTCAGTCCAGTCTGAGGTAATCTTGAAAAAAGATTATATACATGAAACTCTGAAAACCACGGCTGAAAAAATGGTTGAGGTGGTTTATCGCAAGATATACGTGGGCACCGGGCAGGCTGCCTCATACGGTTTTAATTCCCATGTAGCAAACATCATAGCAAGTATGTGGCTCGCCACAGGACAGGACGCAGCCCACATAGGCGAATCTAGCATGGGAATGGTCACAGCCGAACAGGTTAACAACGGTGATTTATACGTGTCGCTGACACTCCCCTCAATGATTTGCGGGACTATCGGAGGCGGAATGTGGTTAAGCCAAATGCAGGAAGCTCTCTCCATAATGGACTGCGGCGGCGGCTTCATAAAGGGAAAACCTCCAGGCACACTTGCTAAAAAGTTTGCCGAAATTGCTTGTTCAGCCGCACTTGCCGGAGAAATTTCTCTGATCGCAGCAATATCGGCGGGCCACCTTGCACGTGCACACGAATCACTGGGAAGAGGAGAAACCGCTAGGAAAAAAGTAGATAAAATCGAGTAAACCACTACCTATAAGCAATAAAAAACCTCACTAATTCTAATCCTCGAATTCTATTCCCCCTAATTCTTCTTTATTTCTTTTACAATTAAGTTATTCAAAAACTATTTAAAAACAGTGCTATGATTATAAAATAAGATAATCAAAACTTAATATTAAGCCAAATACAGAAAATTTATTTCTAAAAAACCTTAGAGGCGTTAAAATGTCCGAAAACTCAGAGCTCGTCGACAAACTGAAAGAAGAGTTACGCACATTCGGATCGCTAAACGAAATCGGACTAGCTCTGCTCACAATTAAAGGCAAAATACTATACTCCGACTTACCAAATAATGTTCAACAGAAAATAATGCTCTTTAAACGAAGCTTCCCTGGCTTAACAGTCGGATCAAACATCACACTCGCAGCCGAGAATGAGTCAGTAATAGTAATTCGGCCCTCAAAAAAAATGCTAATGGCTGTACAAACCCAACAACGCGTAGGATTCACCCTAGTCATGCTATCAACCCTCATCAAAAAATACACATCTGAATTCGACAAATACGTGAAAACCGTAACCAAGTCACCCAAAGCAAAACCAAAACTAAAAGCCATAGCAGCAGAAGCCGCAGAGGCAGCAGCAGTAACAGAAAAACTCGCGAATGTATCAGAAATAGTAAAACTCCCCTCAGTAGCAGTAAAAGAAGCACCTGCAGAAGTAGCGGAAAGAGTAGAAACCACAGAAGCGGTTGATAAAATTGAATGAGAACTCAGTGGAGAAGAACTCAAAGCATACCAGAAATCCCTAATTTATGAACTCATTCCTCTATTAACGCCAGAAAACGTTTTAGAAAAGTCAGGCGTATGGGGCAGAGCCATAACGCCTAATGCTAAGAACTCTAGACCAAACCTAACAGTAGACGATTTAAGAGAAGGGTTAAACGATGCGGGGGGCGACATAGGCTGGTAATATAGGTATACGAAACCCTACACGCACTAGAAACTCGTGGAACAGTAAGAATGAAAGGTAAAAAGAAAAATAAAACATGCCAAAAAATAGCCTTCTAATCTAAAATCTTGTTTCTATAATTATTATAGAAATGGTAAATAAAAAAAAGAAGATTAGATACTAATTTTTCCAAACTAAGCGTTCTAAAATGGTAGTGGGAAGGGTAAGGGCAGTATATTATATGACGGCATCACACCAGTTAATAACCAAATAATTACAAAGCATACACCGCAAAGCGCAAGGTTAAGCCAGTGATTATCATAATGAATCGTAGCAATACGCAAATCTCTCTGATGCTTCCAGATAAAATCTTTCAAAGATTCATCTTTGCGTGGAAGAATATAGGGGAAGGTGCGCACACCAGTCGGATTAAAGCTATCGATAAACCAGTGACTAAAAATACCTGCGGCTGATAGTGCAAACATGCTGGGTGCAACCAGCCCTATGAGAACTGGTAGCCATATGAATGTTAGTACGCTGTGGAATAGTCCGCTTCGGTGTCCTATGCGCTGCCGTTTTAATAGTTGGTCGAGGTCAGGTAGAATGCCGAAGGCGGCTCCAGCGAGTATTGGTGGTAGTTTTTGCCCCACTCCGCTGGTTACTGTGTTTAGTGAACCCCACTTAACTGCTTGTGTTGCAGCAACTGTAAATTAACTTATTATGTCTACGTTCAAACCTAGGAGTACCGCTACTATTGCTCCTGCTGTTGCTCCTACTACGAGATGCGTGTATTTCTGCATTTTTTAGTCCTCCATCATTTGTTTTAGGGCGAATTTGACCAGTTTTTTGACTTGTTTTTTGTTGAGTCCTGTGGCTTTAGCTAATTTTTTAGCATCGGTTTTTACTAGGTCGTCTACGGTGTTGATTTTTTGTTTACTTAGCTTTTTAGCTGTGGTTTCCTCTACGCCTTTTATTTTGGTTACTGGGGCTTCTCGTTTGAGCTTGACTTTGGAT
This sequence comes from Candidatus Jordarchaeum madagascarense, assembly GCA_019056875.1. Lineage (GTDB taxonomy): Archaea > Asgardarchaeota > Jordiarchaeia > Jordiarchaeales > Jordiarchaeaceae > Jordiarchaeum > Jordiarchaeum madagascariense. The sequence goes on along the minus strand of DXJA01000261.1, from coordinate 2,468 downwards.
TCTGGGAGTTTGTATAGTTTTAGCCGAGTGCCGATTGCAGCCATCAAAGTTCCCACAAGAATAGGTGTCACATAAATAATTATGTCCATGAGCGAGATCGTTTGCACACTTGCTGCTATGGGTAATAGGTAAACTATCATTTCCAGAAATGAGACCATTTTTTCACTCCCAATGTTTTCCTTTTTTAATTGTAAATGTATTCTTTATTGGTGATTATTAAAGTTTTTTATTTTTTGAAAAGAAAATTAGTAGATTCAATTAAAACTTCTATTAATTATTTTTTTCCACTTCTTTTTTCCTGAGCTTCGAAACATTTTGCCCCGTTTGATAAGTAGGCCATTTTTATTTGTAATACTCTTTCTTGGTTATTGACTGTATATAATTTGTTTAGCATCTGGGATATCGGAGTATATTGACCACATGTAAAAAACTAATTATTCTACTGAACGTGATTTTAAGACTTGATTTGTTTATGTAAATATACGTGTATCTTGGTTGTTTCCCGTCCATTATTGTTAGATTTCTTTTAGGGCTTCAACCACTTGTGGTAGGATTTTTCCTGCTTTTCCGTAGATGTGGTAATCAGCATATTTTGTGTAGCCTGTTTTTTCCTCGTTGATGATTACTGTTTTTGCGCCTCTGTTTAGCACCATACCGGGCAGGGCGGCTACTGGATATACTACTAGCGACGAGCCTACTACTATTAGTAGGTCGCATTCCTGTGCTAGTCTGTAGGCTTCGGATATCGCTTCTTCGGGTAGCATCTCTCCGAACATGACTACGTCGATTTTCACTATTCCGTCGCATTCTGTGCATTGTGGTGTAAAGTTGCCTTTTCCTACTTCTGATACTACGTACTCTATGCTGTGTTTCTTTTTGCATTGTATACAGGATGCGTTTCTGACATTTCCGTGTACCTCTATTACGTTTTTGCTTCCCGCTTTTTGGTGTAGGCCATCGATGTTCTGTGTTATTATCGCCTCTACTTTTCCCATTTTTTCCAGTTCGGCGATAGCGATGTGGCCTGGATTTGGCTCGGCGTTAAAAAATACTGGAGCTATTTCTTGGGCTATTTTCCACCAATCTTCGGGGTTTGATAGAAAGGATGTGATAGTACCAACCTTATCTGGACTAAATCTTTTCCAGAGGCCGTCCGGTCCTCTAAAATCAGGTATCCCAGATTCAACCGATATTCCGGCTCCGGTCAAAACAACAACCCTTTTAGACTCATTTATTAGTTTAGCAACTCCCAAAATTTCTTCATTAGGCAAAAATATTTCTCTCCTTTGCTTATCAGAATGAGTTTTATCATAACAAAGACGGGCGTAAATAAAAATTTAATCATTTTCTAAATCTCTGTAATTGACAAGTTAAGGATTAAAGGAATGAATGGAAAGGGGCTTCGTTCTGATGGAAGATTAAAACCTATTTAAAAGATCATTTTCTGATTTCTATATGTTAAAAAAGAGCTTTGTTTAGTTTGTAGAAATACGCATATTTTATGTTTGTATGCTGGTTTAAGGGGTTTTGAGGCGCATTATATCCCTGACCAATGTTTCTGTTTCTTCTTCGAGCTTTTTTTCTTTCCAAAGTTTTTTGAAAAAGATACTAATAAGCTTGACGAAACTGGGTTCATTTGTCCATATTCCTATCCAAGATCCTCTGTAATCCTGCACACATCCCGAGGAAATTAGAGCTTCGTTTTCGTCGACAACAAGCAGATTTGCATACACTTGATTATCAGAAATTATTTCAAAATTCTCTTTAAGTGATAGAATTACCTTTGGATCATCCTGTTCAGTACAGGTCCTGATTTTGAGTTTCACTCCCTTTTCGGATATGAATTGGAGCGTTTTTTCAATTTCTAAAATTAAGTCTTTAGGGAACGAAAGCATGGCTTGCTGTTTTGTTCCCATCAGCATCTCTTCTATTTTGTTAATGACGTTTTGTTTCCCGTGCATTGTCCATAATTCTTGCTTTGACTTTTGTACTCCGTAAAAATCGCTGAGTTCTTCTATAGCATACTCCTTGTCTCTACTGAGTGCTTTTTCAAGCCGCCTAAACGCGGTGCGGGGGGGCACGGCCTTATAAACTTTGGGTCTTCCCTGCTGCACTTCAACCAATCCTTTTTCCTCAAGGGCAGCGAGGGTATCGTAAGCTCTGGGATGAGGTATGTTAGCTGCCTCACAAACTTTCTTCACTGAGGCGACTCCTAGAGATACTAGCGCAATATACGCTCTAGACTCGTATTCGCTTAAACCAAAGTTTTTTAGAGTCTCGATTGTAGTGCTGCTTACCTCTATATCTATCGCCTCCAAAAAGAAACGCTGGGATTTTGATTCCCAATACCGTTGTACCTATATATATTTTACGATAACAACACTAACCAAAAATAAATTTTTTTTAGAAAAATTAAACAAAAAGATAAAAAAATTTCATAACAATATAATCATATTGTAAAAAAAGAT
>DXJA01000260.1 GCA_019056875.1 Candidatus Jordarchaeum madagascarense | reverse complement strand
TTTTACTAACAAAAGAAGGACTACATTACCCGCAGCAAAAGTACTATAAGAAAACTATTTAAAAAGTATAACAAAATAATAAACTTATATTTACTGGAGGTACTATAATAACATGGACATTTTATCTGCCATTATACTAGCATTCTGGTTTATTTTGCCTGCATACGCGGCAAATGGACTTGCTGTAGTTTTTGGAAGAGGTCAAAGACTAAACAAGCCTCTGGATTTTGGACATAATTTTATAGATGAAAGGCGTATCTTTGGTGACGGTAAGACAGTTCGTGGCCTTATCGGGGGAACCGCATTCGGAACTCTGATAGGTGCTCTACAATTTATATCTGGAGAACAAATAGCGCTACCTTGGTTAAGCTCGAGTGCGCCAATTGGATTATGGATTTATCTTGCGTCCTATTTAGGTGCTTCTCAAATAACATTGTATCTTCTAATTTATCAATGGTTAACTTTCTCCCCGTTATTCTTTATTCTAATGAACCTACCTCTCAATTCAAGGGAAATATTAGCCCCAACTATATTCCATGGTTTTCTATTATCCTTTGGTGCTTTAATAGGTGATTTAATAGGTTCTTTCATAAAAAGGAGATTAAATCTTCAAAGGGGTCAACCCGCACCCGTACTAGACCAATTAGATTTTATACTTGGCGCCTTAATATTCTCATTTATCGAATTCATCCCCCCGCTAGAAATCATAGTCATAATACTCGTTTTGACACCATTAATTCATCTTACTGCAAATATAATCGGTTATAAGTTAAAACTCAAAAGAGAACCTTGGTAATTCCCTCCAGATAACTTGCAAAAACTATCTATTCAAGTATCCTCATAGGAGGTGCTGTAACGAACACGGCAAATATATAACTCTAAATCTTATTAGCCTTCGCTAAGAGCTAGCCCAAGGGAATAACCATTGAGTTTTTGGTATTAGCATAAAGTAGAGCAATATTACCGAAATCAAAATAATTACTATTCCTAGTATCAGTAATTTTGTGGCATAGCTTGCATTGTAGACATGTTTTGTGGATTCATAGATCAATAAAAATCCTATGAAACCGATGAACATGAGGGCAACTGATATTACTGTTTCTATACCATATTGGTCTTGCAGGCTAGCATTAACTATTGATCCACCTGTAGGATCATTAAATGAAGGATTATTAATTAGATAGTAGACCCCGCCACCCATGGTAAAAAGAACAATTCCTATAATAATACCGAAGGCTAATAGGGGCGAGATTCCGGGTGGTAATTTTGGTATTTTCATTTAGAGGCACCCATATACTAAATATATGATTGGGACTAAGAATTTTTGTTCATACTAGCTTAAAAAAATTCCCCTCCATTAATTTATTAATTATTATAGTGGAAGCAAGTTATTCTCAATTTTCATCTAATAATTGTATGGCGACCTCTCTAACCCATTCTCCGGTGTTTTCGTTTTCTATTATTTTTTTTAGGTATTCTCTCCAGCTAATATTCATTGATTTTTTCCAATCATCATATCTTTCCTTAAGGTTAAGATATGCCGATTGGTGATTTTCGCAGTAATCTGATTCTTCATATTTATTGAGACCACAAATGGGGCACTTCATTGAGCCATTCCTTCCTTTTGAGCTTCATTATCTTTTCTTCCCGGGCAATCCTGCCAGTTTATGCACATGTTCCAAAGTTTCTTTCCAGCGCGTCTAATACGGATCATTGGAAAGTTACAGTGTGGGCAATTTTTTCCTAATGCTTCTATATCCCCTTTTTGAGGTAAGGGAACACTAAAGTTGCACTTTTTTGTCCAGTAATTAGAACATCCTACAAATCTTTTACGCGTTTTTCTTGAATAGGTTATGGTGAGCAAACCGTCCCCACAAACGGGGCATGTGCCAATGGTGCGTTGTTCCTTTTTCAGAGAAATTATTGCTTCTGATAATCCTTGGCCGATGGCTTCTTCTTTTAGTTTAAATTCCTTTAAAAGTGGAGTAAGTTTTTCCACGGCATCGATGATTACTTTTTGTCTAGTTTTTTTCTGTATTTCGATATCTTCCATTTCTTGTTCAAGTTCTCGAGTTAGTTCTACAGATAAAACTTCGGAACAATATTTTGAGAGTAAACTAATCACTGAAAAACCGAGTGGTGTCATAACTATTCTTTCTCCTGTAACGTAGCCTCTACTGTACAAGGTATCGATAATATCCGCTCTCGTAGCTTTAGTGCCTATGAGTTGGTTCTCCATTAAAGATAGAACACTTTTCGGATTGAATCTTGGAGGAGGGGAAGTGTAATTGTCAATAATTTCTATTGAATCCAATTTGATTTCTTGACCTTCGCTTAATTGCGGTAAAATTAATTCTTCGCTCTTAACATAGGGTGAATAATATTTTTGCCACCCTGCTTCCAGGACTCTACGTCCCCGCAAGTAAAAAATATGTCCATTGATAATTACATCGATTTTAAGACTTTCTCGAATAGAGGGCTCACCGAATACCGCCAAAAATCTTCGTACTACCAGATCAAAGATTTTTCTCTCACTATCATTTAGCTTCTTTTCTGGTAGGTTCCCGGTTGGATGAATCGGCGGGTGCGCTGGATCTTCTTTTTTACCTTGTGCTGGAACCAGTTTTTCTTTTGATAATAGTTCATGAATCATTTGCGAGTACTGTTTAATACTTGATAGTGATTTCATGATAGCTCGGGTGTCAATTGAGGGTGGAAATTTTTGGCTACTGGTTCGGGGATAAGAAATTAATGCATTAAGATATAGTCCTTCAGCAATTCTTAATGTTCGACTAGGTATAAATCTAAAGTTGCTATACGCTTCTGATTGTAGGGTACCTATGTCAAAGGGTGTAGGAGGTCGTTGCACTGTTTTTCGAACCTGAATTTGGGAAATTACGCCACTTTTGTTATAACACTTGTTTAGAATTGTCTCTGCTTCCTTCTTTATCCAAATTTTTCTCTGAGAATATTCTAAGGGATATTTCTCGCCATTTATTATTGTTACTGCGTTAATCGTCCAGTAGGGTTTTGGAACGAAACTTCTAATTTTTTTCTCCCTTTCCGCTATAAAAGCTAGAGTGGGTCCTTGTACACGTCCCGTACTCAGAGCTTTATACATGCCTGAGGCCTTTTTTAAGGATAGTATCATCGCTCTAGAAAGATTGATGCCATAAATCCAATCTATTTCATGGCGTGTACGACCTGCTTCTATTAACCCCCAATCAAGTGTTGGTGATAACGAATTAAAGGCTTCAGCTATGTCATTTTTGGTTAAAGTAGAAAATTTCATTCTGTGGGCTTTACTAAGGCTTGATTCTCCACAAGCGTATTTTAAAACACTATACGCTATCTGGCTACCTTCGATGTCAAAATCTGTGGCAGAAATAAAATTTTTTGCCTCTTTTGCAAGCTTTGATATAACCTGTATGAAATTTTTTGTATTTTTTGATCGCTTGTTTATCGTATATGAGGGAACCCATTTAGTTATAAATATGGGATAGGTCCAACCTTTTCCTTCTTGCGCGACCGAATAAAGATGCCCAATAGCTGGGACTACTCTGATTTTTTCGCCGTTTTTCACAATATCATAATAGGATACACCATGCTCTTCGTGTTTTACCGGCGTTCCAATATCGTTTAACGCGTCTGCAATACGTTTAGCAGCACTTGGCTTCTCAGTAATCAACAATGTATAACTCGTTCTGCTACACCCCACATACTTTCTAACTAACTTTCATATTAATGATATATATGGGAATTCAG
>DXJA01000259.1 GCA_019056875.1 Candidatus Jordarchaeum madagascarense | reverse complement strand
TTTTGACTAAAATTTAAATATTATTTTAACGAATTATAAAAATATTCTTTTGGAGATGAGGAAAAATGAGTGGTGGAAATATAGTTCTTTATGAAGTAAAAGACAATATTGCTTACATAACATTGAATCGACCTGAACGAGAAAACCGTTTGAATAAAGAGTTATGTATTGGATTAGGTGAGTCTTGGAAGCGTTTTGAAGAAGATCCTGATATTAGAGTAGCTATTCTTAAGGCGAATGGCAATGATTTTTGTTATGGTGCAGATTTAACCGAAAAAGGACTCTTGGAGTATCTGGCTCTAGCATTTCCAGCAAATGGTATAGAAATCTTCAAGCCGATTGTTGGAGCGGTGCATGGAAGAGTTATCGGCAGCGGATTTGGCGTGGCAATCCACGGTACCGATATAACAATTGCTGCTGAGGACGCTGAATTTATTTTTTATGAACCAAGAGTAGGTATAGTTGGTACAGTCCTTGAATATACACCCTATATGCCATTCAAAGTAGGGCTTGAATTCTATTTAACAGGTGAACCAATGAGCGCCCAGAGAGCCTATGAAGTGGGTTTGGTAAATAAAGTTGTTCCAAAAAAGAATTTAATAGAAGAAGCTACTAAAATCGCAAATATATTAAAAAAGAATGCTCCATTATCCTTAAAATCAATCAAGTATGGGCATTATAAAATAATGGATAACGTTGCTAGACAAGCCAGAAGAGAATTTAATATGTATATCAAAAACCAACTTGAGAGCGAGGATTTCCAAGAGGGTATTAAAGCGCTTTTTGAAAAGAGGGAACCAAAATTCAGAGGTAAATAAGGAGTTTTTCCTAGACAAGAATCTATCTTATAGAACCCTAGGACTTTTTTTCAAAACTCTAGCAGAAGATACTAGAATTCCCACATTCACTCTTCAGGACAAAGTATTCGACCACGTAAAAATGGTAATCTGGGAAGCTGAGGAGGAGGGAAAATTAGCATTAACACCCGAAGAACTCCTAGAAAAGACGTACGCTTCCTTCCAAGAGTAACAAGAGAAGCTGCAGGTCAATACCATTAATGACAATAACCAGAGAATTCGTAGAAGAAAGAATAGAAGACGCAGAAGGAGATGCGGATAGTTTAAGTGGAAAATTTATAAATGAGAGGGAATATCGTCCCCTAGAAGAAAGGGCAGAACAAACAAGGAACAAGTAAAAACCAAGCCAACACTAACCTAAACCAACCCAGATACAAATCAAAAAAAGGATAAGCCGCACAAAAAACCACAATCAAAACAGAGAACCATTCTAAAAACAACAAAGGAAGGATAAATGTTGAGCGAACAAGTAGAGTTAGAAATCACAATGGAAGTTGAAGACGACAGAATGATCTTCAAATGGAACACCGAGAAGCTGAAGAAAACACTCGACTACGATGTTACGAGATGTAGTGGCTGCGGATTGTGTAAACTGGTCTGTCCTTGTGACGCTATAGAGATGGGACCAATACCGGAGATTGCAATGGGGGAAATTGACGCACCTAAGGTAATGGTTGACCAAAACAAGTGCTCCTACTGCGGTTTATGCTCCGCGGTGTGTTTGACCAAGGCCATGAAACTGAAAATGGACAGCGAGTTCATTCAGGACAATCCAGATTACCCTCAGTTCGTTAAAGACATAAAAATAGATGAGGAGAAATGTATTCCGTGCTTATTGTGTGAGCGCGCCTGTCCTAACAAATCTATTAAAGCGGATCTTAAAATTCCTAAGAAAGAAGACTTGGTTATCTATGAAAAAAAGCCGGAAAAAGTAGAGGGAGAAATAACTATAGATAAAGACAAGTGCACATATTGTGGGCTCTGCGAAAGACTCTGCAGTGCTATAGAGATTAGCTGGAGAGATGTAACTCCTAACAACCCGACACCAGGATATGATATTAGAGTGGTAGAGGACGAGTGTGACTACTGTGGGCTCTGCGAAAAAATTTGCCCTGATGAAGCTATCAAAGTTAAGTGTAAAACGGATGTCAAGAGGGAGATTAAGGAATTAGAGTGGTCTGGGAAAATTAACATAGATAGGGAGAAATGCCTAACCTGTGGCTGGTGCAAAGCAGCCTGCCCCCGAGACGCTATTAATGTTACTAAAGCCTTTGAGGGAGAAATCCGCCTACACAACCCAGAGAAATGTGATCCAGTCGGTTGCAAGGCGTGTCTAAATATTTGCCCCTCAAATGTATGGTTTATTCCCGAAACCCTTGAAGAAAAAGAGAAATTTGTGAAAATAGCATTCAATCAAGACTTTTGTAGTTTCTGCGGAGCGTGTGAACAAGCATGTCCAGAAAAAATCATAGAGGTCGCCCGTAAGGATGTCCGCTACACTAAGCCCAATGAAAATCCTTGGAGTAGAATGTGGGAGCAAGCATTTCTAAAACTAGTAGGCAAAGCCCAAGAAATACCCAAAATACGCATAGTGAAGATTCAGCACGAAGAGGAGGAGGAACTCCCAATCGTCGAGGAGGAAATTCCAGAGCTAACACCAGAGATGAGGGAAAAACTCTCTCAGAGCATAAAAAAGGCGAGAAATGTCCTAAAAGAGAAGAAGACAAGAATGCTGACTGAGAAAGGTAAAACTGAGAAAGTCATAGAAAATGTGAAGAAAGAGTTGGAGGCGGTACAATGACATCGAACGAGAGTGAAGCCTCAGAGAAGTGGAATTGGAAATTCTTCGACAAGGTTGAAGGACTAGACAGTAAAAAAATGGAGAACTGCTTTCAATGCGCAATATGTGTGTCCACCACCTCGATGATGAGAACCTCCATCTCGTTTTGAGCCACGATGTCGACTCGCTTCTTACCAATAGGAACCTCCATCTTAACCACATACCCCTTCTCTTGATAGGTCTGAGCTATTCGATCGCGGAGATCATCATGTCTAGACAGCATTTTCATCAACTTCCTAGTGTTATAGTGTATAAAATTATATAAAAATGTAGTAAGGGTGGGTAAGAAACCATTTTGTGGAAAGCGATAAATAACAAGATAACCATTCTGCTAAAAGAATGGATTCAATTAGAAGAGAAAAAGATGAATCGCGTTTAGCAATCCTCTAAACCCCTTTTCAAGATTAGAGTTAAGTTTGGGAACGCTTCAGCTAGGTTTCTGGGGCTTGCGTTCTTAATCAGTTTTTCTAAACTTGTTCTACGATTTCTGCAGATTCTTTTTATTTCGTGTTTTTCGGGTTGGACACTTACTCCCAGTTCAAGCTCTATAAGCTTAACTATTTCTTCCTCCAATTTTTCTATTTCTCCGAAAATCACCACATGAATAGTGATTTCGTGGTGTCCTAAGGTAGCCTTTACAACAAATGAGCCTGCCGAGACCCGCTGTATCGAATTGATAACATTTATCCCGAACTCGTTTAGAGCGCGCTCTATTTCTACTTCTTCTTCCTCAGTTTGAAATTTCTCCCTGTCAACTAGAAAGAGAAAATTTGTTTATCCCCATCCAGCGTATATTTTCAAAACTCTAAAGGCCTTTAAACCGGCTCCATGTGCATGCACGGGTCTGTTTTCTCCATGTAAACGGGCAGCCGGCTTCTGGGGAAACGAGAGAGTTTTCACACCGTCGTGTTTCTCAGACACTCCACACAATAATATAAACTCAGAACCCTTTGTACCCTCCCCAGATATAACCATTGCAGTAAGTTCGCCCTCAATCTGTTCTCTGGTTACCCTCATCTTTTTTTTCCTTCCACCGTCTCGGTTATGAGTCGAGGGTCTTGCTGAGCGAGGTCTATTATATCTTCAAGCTGATCCATGGTAAGAGATCTGTGGTGAAGAACATCGTCCCAAGTCTTTTGGAGCTGTATCACTTTAGCATTTTCTGGTTTTACTTCTAGGAGTTGTGAAAGAACATCTATGCTGTGGGTAGAGATAACAACCTGCCACCCTTTCTTACTAAGCCAGGTTATAAGTTGCTTTATGAGGGAGGGATGGGCTGACGCCTCAAAATCGTCCCAAAGCACCACACTTGGCTGAACCGCTTCCAGCCAGAGCATCACCGGAATCGCCTTCTTTAAACCTTCGCCCACATCTTCTATTTTTATATAAAAAATGTTACCTGCTACCTCTTTCCTGAGTTCGGCTTTGTATACTTCTGTGTATCTGTCATCTACACACTTATTAACTAGTTTTATAACTTCCAAATGAGCACCACTCTTCATAACCAAGTTCCAATTCTCCCCTCTGAAAATACTATCAACTAACTTTTTCAAGAGGGAAGTATCACTCGGTACTAGGAAAATTGCGCTATCCGTATTTTTGGGCGTGAATTTAAAATTTAATTTTTCCGAAAGATCTGCAAAACGAATTATCTGATTATCTCTTAATAATTTAATATTTTTTCCATCTGATTCAGTCCTTATTTTTGATTCATTAATTATATACTCTACTTTAGCAGTACCAGAGTATCCGTAAACTAAGAACGAAGGGCCACCATGAAGATCCCAAAGAATTGCTAAGGGATTGACATTATAAGCTCCGCTTTGGTATCCATTGGAGGCGACGAGGAGATATAGCGCTTCTAGTGTCGCAGACTTTCCCGCGTTGTTTCTTCCAACCAAAACTGTGAACTTGGAGAGTTCTAAGGGTTTTTCACACCTTTTCACTCCTCGGAACTCCGTTATGTCCAGCTGTTTTATGAACATTTTAAACCCTCCATTTAAGATATCGTTCCGCTTAAAATATAAAAAGTTTGAGTATAAGGTTCTCTTCCACCTACTTGTTAGTTAATAAAAATGAAAGTAACCATTATCAATAAAATAGTAGGGTTACCTACACGCCGTGGG
>DXJA01000258.1 GCA_019056875.1 Candidatus Jordarchaeum madagascarense | reverse complement strand
ACTTATTTACTTTCCAATTAATTTTATTTTTTCAGAATATTACCGAAAAAACTAAATATGTAATTGTTTCTCGTTTAAGAAATAATTTATACTTCCCTTTTCTCCTACTGAAATTTGTTTATTAAATATTAGTAACGAGGAATATTTATGTCCAAAAAGAGACCGAGTAAAATATTTGAACATAACTTTACCTCTGAGGATCTTAGCTCATTTATAGAACAATTGGAAAGTGCTTATTTTTCAATGTTGTGGGAGAAAGATAGTAAGAATGAAGAAGATCTTGATTTGCTATATAATCTTTACCAGTCTATATCAAAGATCAAAGATATACTGAAAAGAAAGGGTTTCAGTGAATTATGATATTTCTCTAATTGTTATTTTGGAATCTTGAAGGATATTATCGAGATATTCCTTCCAGTATTCTGCTAATTTTACATAGTTAAATAACAGCGTCCTTATCATGATATCTTGCTCAACAACTGTGGGGCGTTTATTTTGGCTAGTGAAGCTCTACTTGATGAGGATGACATTCAATCATTCCTAGACCAGGTTCAAGAGGCTTATAAATCTCTTTTCAAAGCTAAAGAGCATAAAACAACAGATGATCTGATTCTCTTGAATAATCTCTGCCGATCCATGATCCGGCTAAAATTTTTACTGGAAAGAAAAAAGAACCAAGACTGATTTACCTATTAGCGCCTATTAAGAAGCAATACTATTAGACAAACAAAAGTTAACGATTAAGAATATGTGCTTGTCCCGGTAATGCTCTCCTACCCTTAATGAAACGACCTAAAAGTGCTCATACTTCTTTATTGTTTCTCTTATTTCTGCTGAGAGATGTTAGATAATGCTTTTTAAGGGCCTCTCCTTAGGTCTAATCGGAGGGCGTTCTAAAAATTTAAAGTCTGATAAGCTATCCGACCAACTGGTTAATAGGAGTGAATGGATATTATGGCGACTAAGAAAGAAGAAGCCGAGGTTTTCTTATTAAAGACATCTGAAAGGAGTGTTGGGATAAGAAGCCTACTAAAAAAATTTGGTATGACTGATTATCGCGGAAAAACTGTCGCTTTAAAGCCGAATTTTAACAGCGCTGACCCGTTTCCGGCATCCACCCATATTGAAACTCTTAAAACCCTAGTAGAGATGTTAAAAGAAGCGCAGATAGGCTCCCTAACACTAGCTGAACGCAGTGGAATGGGGGTGACCCGAAAAGTCTTGGAGGAAATGGGAGTCTTCGATCTCTCGGATAAGCTGGGGTTCAAGGTGGTGGTACTGGATGAGGAGGATAAAGATGGGTGGGTGAAGGTTGACCCGGATGGAACTCACTGGTCAAAAGGATTCTACATAGCTAAGGTTTTTTTGAGAGCCGACAAAGTTGTGCAAACCTGTTGTCTCAAAACCCACCGATTTGGAGGACACTTCACCCTGTCGCTGAAGAACTCCACAGGCTTGGTTGCGAGACGAGTTCCCGGTGATTCACACGACTATATGTCGGAGCTACACGGTTCCCCTCATCAGAGGCTTATGATTGCCGAGATTAACCGATTCTACAATGTGGACCTTGTACTTATGGATGCCATGAAAATCTTCATTAGTGGGGGTCCCGACCGTGGAGATGCAGTTGAACCTAACATTCTCTTGGCGAGCAGAGATAGGGTGGCCATAGACGCGGTGGGAGTAGCTATTCTTAGGAGCTACGGAACCACTAAGGAAGTTACCAAGGGAAATATTTTTGAGCTTGAGCAAATACACCGGGCGGCTGAACTTGGTGTAGGCGTCAAATCCGCCGAGGAAATAGAATTGATTCCCTTGGATGATAATAGCGTTGAGGCCGCAAATAAGATAGAGCATATACTGAAGAGCGAGTAAAAACGAGAAGACTACTCGTTTTTAGGATAGTTCTTATACTATCTCCACTCCTATTTTTAGGAACTTCCAATAATTCAGATAATAATCCGTTCCCAACTTTGTTTTCTAAACTATCTTTCACATAAACTAATTCTAAACTATACAAAAAGATTTTATACTGAAAGAAAATTGTATGCGTGGAATAGAAATGGTATTAATACCGCGTAAGAAATTCCAGAAATCTCTGCAAAGTCAATCCCGTAATTTAACACAAAAGTTACTAAAAAATGATAAACGTTTAACTTTCACCGTTTAACGGTTGAGTAAATTATTATTTAGTTTGTAAAAGAATTGGAGGATTCAAATTGGTTGAGGCATCGTCCGATATGGATAATCGTTTCCGAGAGGAAATTACTGAAACTCATGAAGGAGAAACCCTGAACTTCTGTTATCAATGTTCGACTTGCTCTGGTTGTTGTCCGGTGTTCAGATACAATTCAAAATTCAATCCTCGGAGAATCGTTGAAAACACTTTGCTTGGAAAAAGAGATCGCACCGTTAAGAGTCCTGACATTTGGCTTTGCACAGTGTGTCATACCTGTACCGAAAAGTGTCCTCAGGGAGTTAAGGTCTCAGAAATTATCATCGAACTCAAAAACCTCTCAAGTAAAGAAGGACTATTTCCAGCGCACTTGCAGGAGGAAGCAAAGGCATTATTAGAATTTGGAATGGTAAGCCCTGCCAATAAAGCCATTCTTTCTCGTAGGGAAAAGCTAGGTCTACCAGTGATTGAAAACGCTCCTCCCGAAGAAATAAGAACATTAACAAGTTACACCGGTTTCGATAAACTGATAGAAAATAGGAAAGCTGTGGAGGGCGAAGCTCCAAAGAAGGAGGCGGTAGAAGAATGAACCATGATTACGCTCTGTTTCTAGGTTGCACTATACCAAACCGTTTACCCCACCTTGAAGTGTCAACAAGAATGATATTAAAGAGTTTGGATGTAAACGTGAAAGATTTACCTGGGTTCGCTTGCTGCCCCGATCCAGTTGGTTTCTCTGCAATTGATAGATTTACATGGCTTGTCCTAGCGTCCAGAAATCTAGTAGTAGCCGAAGAAGCAGGATTAGATGTTTTAACACTCTGTAGTGGCTGTTTCGAATCGCTAAAGACTGCCAACTATGTACTCAAGCATGAAAACGGGTACAAAGATAAGATTAATGAAGCTTTAGCCAAAGTGGGCAAAGAATATAAAGGCACATCTGATGTTAGACATCTACTCCAAGTACTATATGAGGATGTGGGACCCGAGAAGATTGAAGCCACCGTTAAAAAGCCCCTTAAAGGAATAAAGGTAGCCATTCACTACGGTTGCCACGTTCTGAGACCAAGTGAGGTTGTACAGGTAGACGATCCGTTTAATCCCACCTCCTTTGAGAGCATTGTCAAAGCCACCGGTGCTACCCCTGTTGATTATCAGAAAAAGTTTCTGTGCTGCGGGGTAGGGGTGCGTTCTGTGGATGAGGACACGACGAATAAAATGATAGAGGAAAAGTTGAGATACGTTAGGCTCGCAGGAGCGGATCTTCTCTGCGTTGTTTGCCCATTCTGCCTAATTCAATATGACATCGGGCAATTCCAGATTAATAAGGCACTGGGCACGGACTATGAAATCCCTGTTTTCTACTACCCCCATCTACTAGCCCTAGCCCAAGGCATCTCAGCTGCTGAACTAAACTTCAAGTTCCAAAGAATAAAGCCGGACGCTGTTCTTGAAAAAATCGAAAACCTATAGGTGATTCCCATGGCTCCAAAGATTGGTTTATTTATATGTGACTGCGGAAAAACGCTATCCCAAACTATGGATTACGACTCGTTAATATCTGATTTAAAAAAATCTGGGAAATTTGAATTCATCGTTAGAGAAAGCGTGCTTTGCAGATCAGATTTAGAAAAAATGTTAAAGAAACTAAAGGAAAGCAAGGTTGACAAAGTGATAGTTGCGGCGTGCACCCCAAAACTATACGAATCTACCTGGGGACATCTTCTCGAGGACGCCGGAATGAACTATTATGACCTTGTGATTGCAAACATTAGAGAGCAGTGTGCATGGGTTCACAAAGACGAACCGAAGGAATCAGTAACCGAAAAGGCCAGAGGTTTAATTCTCTCAGCCGCCAACAGAGCAGAAGTCTTAGAAGAAATCCCCCGAGAAAAAATACCGATTACTCAAAAAGTTGTAGTGATTGGCGGGGGAATAGCCGGACTGACCGCCGCCCAGGAATTAGCTGAACTGGGAATTGAAGTTAACGTGATAGAGAAAAAACCAACAGTGGGTGGACTATGTCTCGAGCTTGGAACAGTGTTTCCTACACAGGACTGTTCTCTCTGTGTAAGAACCACCGGATGTCCTGGCCTAGGTGATGGCTCTCCACGCCGATGTATTTATCGAGCTAACCTAGAGTTTAATCCCAAAATCAAGTTTTACACCAATTCAGAAGTAATAGATGTTATGGGAGACGTCGGCAACTTTAAGGTCGTGGTTAAAAAGAATCCCCGATATGTGAGCGAGGAAAAATGCATCAGATGCAACGAATGTGTTAAAGTTTGCCCTGTCGAAGTACCCGACGACTTCAACCTCGGACTCACAACAAGAAAAGCAATATACATGCCCTTCGTCCAAGCCATACCCCAGATCTATGCAATTGATCCAAAAACCTGCAAGTTTGAACAGTGCAAAAAATGTGTTGAAGTTTGCCCCACAGATGCTATTAATCTAAAAGAAAAGGAAGAAACCTTCACAATCGACGCAGGTTCCATAATAATTGCCACCGGCTTTGATGAATACAATCCAGCCCTAGTTAAAGAATATAACTATGAGCGCTATCCAGACGTCATTACCCAAATAGAATATTCTATTTGGGTAATGACGTCTGGATAGCGCTCATAGTT
>DXJA01000026.1 GCA_019056875.1 Candidatus Jordarchaeum madagascarense | reverse complement strand
CGCTGGAAGACGCGGAAGCCAATTTTGCTTCTCCTGAAGATCTGATTATTAAAAAAACCTTCTGGCAAACCAATACTCAATCTAATTGAGTGAGAAGAGCGCAATAGATTTTAACCGCTCTCTTTCAATTGCTAACTGAATTATACAGTTAACATTTTGAAAATCTGGCGATGCTCTAATATTTTTTTATTAAAAATATGAGCGAAAGGTATAAATACCAGTATCCGAAATATAGAGCCAATAAAACCATGTGTTCAGTCGAGAGTGACACAATGAAACTAACCCGAGTGACATACACCATTAAACAATCAAAACTAACAATTGAAACAGACAACCCTAAATCCATAAAAATCGCAATCGACTCTGTCAAAAAAAACAGAGAGGAGTTAGAAGCCTATATACGGAAAAATCCCGAATTTCTAACCGCATACGCGCCCCTAGAAGTAAAGGACGCGCCACAAATCGTCTATAAAATGGCACGAGCAGCACAAGAGGCAAGGGTGGGCCCAATGGCAGCAGTAGCGGGTGCCCTAGCTGACCTAGCGGTTGATGCGATGCTGGTAACAGCAAGAGTAGCCGTAATGGAGAACGGGGGAGAAATTTCTGCAGAATCAAACACCCCAATTATCGTAGGATTACTGGCGGGGGGCTCTTCATTGTCCGGAAAGATTGGATTCCGTTTAAAGGTAGAAGATTTTCCCATAGGTGTTGGAACAAGCTCTGGAACAGTGGGTCACGCAGTGAGCTTCGGGGAGGCAGATGCGGCTACAATTATTGCTGATAACGCTGCTCTGGCTGATGCGGCTGCCACAGCGGTGGGGAATGCGGTTCAGGGAGATGATTTCGAAAAATCGGTGCAAAAGGGTTTGGAAATTGCGGAAACGATTCGAGGAGTAAGAGGCTCATTCATTATTCGTGGTGAATACGCGGGTATAGTGGGAAAGCTACCAGAACTAGTAAGAATCGAGGGGGAAACCTGGAATAAACTGAAAAGTATCCAAAATTACTTTCCGCCAAAAGTCAAATTTATTTAAAGGGAGCGTAAAAAAGAGTGTCTTCCAAAAGAGGAAATAGATTAATTCTGGAAATTCCCAGAATAAACATTTCTGAACCATCCGATATCCGAAAAATCGCTAGACAAATAAAGAACCATCAAAACCAGGAAATACTCGTACTAATCACCGGTTCTGGAAACATTACTGATCAAATTGCAGATTTGGCGTTAAAGTCCTCTAATAATCAGATAAAATTTACCGAATTGGATGAACTCTTGGCGCTTGGCCAGCTTCTCGGCGCACAACTTATTGCCACGGCTCTAAAATCACAAAAAATGAACGCAACCCACATTAATCCCTTCTTGGATAACCCCATAAGAACAATCGGGAATTCTGGTAATCCAAAAATTTCAGAGAATAAAACGATACGTGAAGTTAAAAGGGTAGTAGACTCCAAACTTTCTAAGAACGTAATAATCCTATGCGGCTTAATTGGAAGTAACGAAAACGGAAAAATTACTATAATTCGAAAAAATCCGTCTAAGATTCTGGAAATTTTGAAAAAAGCTCTAAATGCCAAGTCACATTTCAGCATGCAGTGAAAAGCAATTGAACCAATTGCCAATCTTAACAAAATTATTTAGTGTTTTATATTCTGAATTCTCCCCTTCTTCTACTGGTTCTTTTTCTTCTCTTGGCACTCTTCGGTTTTTTCAGATCTGTGTGTGGGCAGTTAACTATCTCTTTTATTTTTTCCCTTACATCGGGGGGCAGTTCATTGTTTGCGATGGCGTAAACTTTTGAGATTACGAGGAGGTCTGCTTGTGAAATGTCTGGGCTGCTCGACCATCCAGAGGTTGCCAGAACTATGCACAACTTTTCTCTTTTAACACAATCTTTGTCACAGTTTTCACACTGGATTGGTCCCACGTAAACGTCACCGGTTTTTAGGTCAACCGTGTAAATCGCTCTTTCATCCTTCAAAACAACCTCATCGTTCTCAGCCTTGAATCCCATGGACTCTAATATCTCCTTAATAAGGGAAACATTTACTGGTAAGTTGGTTAGATTTTCTAATCTCCTCTGGCTCAAAAGCTGAGCATAACTGGGAAGAGTGGTGTATGAAAGCCTCAAATAAACAGGTTCAATTTTTCTATCAAATATTCGCTCCGAGATAATTTTCAAACTTTCCAATGGTTCTTCAATTACACTTTCCCCATACTCCTGAGCAATTTCCTCGGGGCTCCTCTCTTCTACAATAATAATCAGAACCGGGATTTCTCCACAATACTTGTAAATCTCCTCAATATATTTAGGAGCTTCACCCTCAATACGCTTGGTTAAAACAACCAAAGCACCATAAGCACCCTTAGAGTAATGGTGAAACATAGCTTTGAAAGGCGGAGAATCATAAACATCCCAAATCTGAACCTTAACCGTCCTACCCTTAACCCTAACCACATTCACCTGGAGGCTAACCCCAACAATCGACTTAAAACACTCCAAAAAATAGCTATCCGGACCCATAGACAAAAGAAAACGATCCTTAACCTCCTCCCGCGGTCCAACAACCAATACTTTGAAAACAAACTCCGACTCCAGCATAAAGTATACCTCATTCTAAAAGTTTGACTTAGCCCCCGGCGATTCGGGGTAAAACAATAACTAAGCCATCCTCATCAATATAAGAATCAAGATTAACCCTCTTACCGTCAACAAGAACCACAAAATACTCTTCACTTAATCCCAACTCTTCAAGAAGCTGCCTAACCCTCATACCTTTACAGTTGTATAATTTCAGAAGCTTAGATTTACCACTATCTCTAATCATTCTTCCACAGTCCAGAAATCAACGCAAAACCAAATAAAACCACGTTAACAAAAAATATAAGCTTTATGTCAAGAGCAAACTCCAAAAAAGAGAAGCCAAAAATCAGAACATTTAAACGAGCACTAATTTTTCCAACACTAAAATCAGTAACCCATTCAAAGAACAACGTATTACCCAAATTTTGGGATAAAAATTTAAAGAGAAAAAAAGAAAATATGTTTTCAGCCGACTTAATCTGGTAATTAAATAACTCCTTTCTCTCTCAACTGGTCAATCTCTTTAAGCTTAGCGGGCAGATACTCGTCCACCACGTAGGTTAGACAGTGGCGGCTGAAAGCTTGCTACTCAGCCTTCCTCTTAAACCTGAAAATACCACATACTTTTATTTTATAAGATAATAATATGTTTATGTAGTGTAACATTGAGAGTGTGGTGCAAGTGCAGAAACTTGTTTTCACCGTAGTAGTTGAGAGGGATGAAGACGGCTACCTTATAGCTTCTGTTCCAGAGTTGCCCGGTTGTCACACCCAAGCAAAAACCCTAGACGAGTTATTGGAGCGAATAAGAGAAGTCATCGAACTCTACCTAGAAGTAGAGGACAAATCAGAGGAAATCAAAAAGAGAGAACTCGTCGGAATTCAGTTTATTACGGTTACTGAAAATGAGCCTTAAACCCTTGCCAGCCGAGAAAATAATTCACGTCCTAACCAAAAAATTCTGAACACAATCTTAGAATCAAAAGAAATAGTTTATACCCGTCATTAAAGTAGGACTTTAGAAACCCTCACCTCTTTGTATTTTTCTATGAGGGGTTGACTTGGCTAGGAACAGCAACTCTTGCTTTTATTTCAGTTCATGATTTTTAAGAACTTCTTTATTGCCTTCATAATTCTGCTCAGGTCTTTTGTGGAGTCTCCAGATAAAGGGGAGTTCCTAATAGTTCCGTCGACATCGTGAAAATGGTGAGGATACGATTTTAAAGATAAATGGTGCGGGGCATTATCCCACCCGATTACTCGCTAATTTTCCCTAATAAGTGTATAACTGTACTTTCCAAGCGTTTGGTTGAAATAGATGTCAATAACATATCCACCAATTAAATGAGCTCTTACCTTACTCCTTAAAAATTCCCTACGCGCAACGATACTATAGTCTACTAGTCTCCAAGCAATTTCTTGGAGCGTTTCTGAACTCATTTCAGCTCCTCTATGAGTTTCCTCAGCTTCTCTATTTCTTCAACAGCGTTTCTCCACTCTATGCTGTCCTCCCACATCTCGTGATTGTCTAAAGGAACACCCTCCCTATCAATCCTTTTCTCCAGTCCCTCCAAGGAGCACCCATATTTTTCCTCAAACCTGCGGGAGACAGCCTCATAATATTCAAGCTCGCTACGAAATCTTCTCACAATCTCGTCACAAACTTCTCGCCTTATTGAAATCATAATTTTAACTACACCCCACCACTTTTAAGACTTGTTCAAACAACAATATTCGGATTCAAGCTCCTGCAAGAAATTACACATCTTCAGAACTTTAACCTTCGGAATAACTATAATAAAGAATTCAAATTACCAAAAAAATAAACCTTTTAACATCATGAAATAAACCGAATACAACAATATGATTAGCACTATTTGTATTGGCGATGTAGTTTCGTTCGATTCTGGGGTTAAGTTTTTTTGGGTTTGATGCGTTTTTTAGCATCCCTTTGTGTGGTGATGCCGTGAGACCCCCAGCTGTGAAGCAACTTTCACCCATGATG
>DXJA01000257.1 GCA_019056875.1 Candidatus Jordarchaeum madagascarense | reverse complement strand
CAAAATGTTTTTCTGTAATTAAGTTATATTTAATCTTAAATAATTCTTATTTTCTACAAGTACATTGGTTCAATAAAAATTATTTAACTTAAGGTGCTTACAAATGGAGCTAATCAGTTCGGGTATCCATGACTTAGATCTTCTCCTTGGCGGCGGTTTTATCAGGGATTCTCCTGTTCTACTGTTAAAAGAGACTGGCTCAATGGGTGAGCTTCTGCCTCTACAGATTATTAATCAAAGAATCCAGGAAGGAGACCACGGATTTATTCTGGACTTGGACTTTCCCCCGATAAGAATTCGAGATTGGTCTAGATCTTTTAACTGGGATTTGGAAAAATTCGAAAATGAGGGGGGTCTATTTATTGTGGATGGATTTACTAATCTCTATGGCCGTTTAGCCACAGAAGAAAAGCATGTGATAGACAATCCTCGAGATATTATTAGTCTTGACGCTTATCTTTATAATTTGACATCGCTCATTGAGGAGTATAAAGGCAAGTTATTCTGCATTCTCTACCTTAGTAACATATTTCTGACAAAGGGACAGCAAATTGATAAAATAATTAACCTGATTTACAAAAACAGAATAAACTTAAGCCAGT
Organism: Candidatus Jordarchaeum madagascarense; assembly: GCA_019056875.1. Taxonomy (GTDB): domain Archaea; phylum Asgardarchaeota; class Jordiarchaeia; order Jordiarchaeales; family Jordiarchaeaceae; genus Jordiarchaeum; species Jordiarchaeum madagascariense. The sequence goes on along the minus strand of DXJA01000257.1, from coordinate 14,929 downwards.
ATGGGCTGCCGATTTTCGTTTTTGATAGGGGTATGATGGATGAAAAAACTCTGAGTACCCTTGAACATGCGTTCGACTACGCGATTGAACTAAAAGTGGTAGAACAAGAGAAAGGTTTTCAGAAGTATTTGAGAGTTACCAAATCTCCCCTTATAAACTATCTAAGCGATAGAGTTCCCTATGAAGTTGTTCCAAATGGAATCAACTTAAGAACAGAAATAGTTAGGGAATTTGAGAGTATGAAACACAATGCAAAAATGCTACAGAATGGCAATATCGATTTTTTGGGTCTTAGGATGGCGTTTATACCCTCAGACATGTTCAAAGTGTTATCCAAAATCATGATTGAAAAAAATGACTATAAGCTAGGCTATGAGCTAACACACCAATTGGGCAAGGAAATAACGTATCCCATTGCTAAAGTACTGCTGAACAAGTTTAAAATTGCCAACATGGAAGAAGCAATTCTGTTTTACGCCAGAGTATGTACCCTTATGGGTTTAGGTGGAATGTTTATTCAAAGTTATAATCCCGAAAAAGGAATTATACGAATACGACTTAGGAATCCCGCTATATGCTCAGAGTCAAATATAGGTAAAAATATGGGAGCCCTTATTGAAGGCGCAATAGAAGCGACAGCAGAAACCTATACCGGATCAAAGTGCACCTGTGAAGAAGTCATGTGTGTCTCAAAGGGCGATGAGTACTGCGAATACCTATTAAAAATTCATCCAGAAGTAAAACCAGATAATAAAATCAAACCGGAAAACCAAGATTAAACACATTCCCAAATATCAACAGTAAATCATCTACCCCTCTATTTTGAAATTTCATTTTAAATTTGAACTTATCAAAGCAAAAACATAGATTCGCCCACTAAACTTATATGGCTTGTTATTTTCTGTTTTTGAGCTAACAAAATATCATTCAGAGGGATTGCTTTTGGATTTTATTGATGCCCATACACACATTGTTCCAGTCAAGTTTTTTAGTGAGGATTTACTAAAAACGGTTGCAAGTTTAATGAGGGTCGACCCCGAATTCTATAAGGGTATCTCGGAAGACTCGAAGAACCTTATAAAATATATGGATGAACAATCCATAAGGGCAATCGTTATTATGTCTTATCCCGCACCAGACGTGATGGGATTTGGAGATGAACAAGTGGATGAAGTCGCCGAATACGTGAAGGATTATAGAGACAGATTGCTCCAATTCGGATCGGTAAATCCTCGGCTCAATAGTAACCCTTTGCCCAGGCTTGAGGAAATTTCCAGTAAATATGAAATAAAAGGATTAAAGCTTCACCCAGTACACCAGCTCGTTAAACCAAACGCTTATCGCCCCGAGGAGGCAAACCTGAAAAGCTTGGAACAGATATACCAGTTCGCAAGCGACCACGAACTCCCGGTACAAATACACACTGGAACCAGTATGTTCCCCAAAGCGAGAAACAAGTACGGAGACCCCATCTTCCTAGACGAGCTACCCCTTGATTTTCCCAAATTGAAAATAATCCTAAGCCACGGGGGCAGACCCATATGGATGGAAACCGCCTTCTATCTTCTCAGAAGACACAGACAAATATTATTCGACATCTCAAGCATACCGCCACACCGCTTACTCGACTATTTTCCAAGATTTGAAATGATAGCGGACAGAGCCATATTCGGCAGCGACTGGCCGGGACCCGGGGTGAAAACAATCCACGAGAACATAAAAGAATTCTTAAAAATACCCCTATCCGAAGAAGTCAAGAGAAAAGTAATTTATGATAACGCAGCAAAACTATTCAATATAAAGTAATTCTCTTTTGGAAATTTAAAAAGAAGAAAAAGTTAGGGGGAGCATTTTCAAGATTTATGGAACTTGACTCTAAGCTTCGTGCCAGAGTGCAACGCCGGCAACTAGTGCTAATAGTCCTCCGAGGTTAAAGAATAAGAAGCCTGCAAATCCAGAAAATGCCATTAGAATTGCTCCCGCCCTGATACCGAAGCGAGTCAATAATGCACCAAATGATGCCAGCCAACCAATAGCTTCGATAATAATTCCACCTACGATCATGGATGAAGCGCCCTGAAGTCCAAACACTGGGGCTAGTGGCCCAAAAGAAAACGCTGCCAATGTCGGGGAGATGTACGATAGATATGTAAGAATTTCAACTAAATAATCCGGGAAAAAGTAGATTAATATTTGATATGTGACTACACTAGCCGCTGTTGTGACACCTAGAACTATTATCACTATACCCGTTAATACTATGTAGCCTGCACCTATTCGTCCTATCCAGTTCCAAGCCTTTGGATTTACCATATTTTTCCTCCTCAACTTGAATATTTCATCACTTTTGAATCCTGTATACTATTCTATTAATTTTAAAAAAACTATATATTTTTTTAAGGTTAACATTGTATATAAATCAATTGTTTAGAAAAGATTATTTATTTCTTAAAACCGAAGAAAAAGTGGAATTATCACCAACAGGTAAGCAAACTTCAGAAAATCAAAAAGATTTTATATTAAAGATTTATTGCGCCGCAGTCTGGGCAGGTCCTATCAATTGTTAATACTCGTTTTTTACAATAGGGACAAATTGTTTCTTTAGGAACTAAAGATTTCCAAGTTTTTTCTAACTTTTTCGCCTCCTCGATTTCCACCTCTTTACTCATCGAGTGTGCTGTTTTAATCTCTTCAATCGCAACTGAGGGTTCTGTTACTTGTATTTCATTAGTTGAGGGGCTAGGTCCCTCTTCTTGGACTGCGGGTTTAGATTCTGATGATTCGGAAATTGGTGATGCTTCGGGAAGAACAGTTTCAGTATTTGGTTTGAATTCTGAAGTTGCTAAAGGAACTGAGATCGTTTCATTTTCCGATTCTATCTCCGGTGCAATCTGATACTTTGGTTCTCGTTTCTCAGCATTAATGATTCGCATTCTTTCCTCAAATATTTCTTTTATCGGTCTATCTGAGACCAATATTCCACTATTTGGAGTTCTTATTTTTAAGGCTCTGGCTTTTTCCAGAGTTTCCGGAATTGTTTTCTTCAATTCTCCGGACAAATTTTTAAATTCTATAATGATTTTTCCAAGCACTCCATGGGGTTTAAATAAAATAGTGTTTTTCATCATTCCAAAGTAGTATTTATCCATTTTATTCAAAGCTAGTTCCAAGTATAGAGAACGCTGTTTTTTTTCAACACCTGAAATAACTGGTGTCAGAATCCCCATTTTGAAATCGTCTGTGAACTCGGTGATTATAAACATTCGAGATTCTGATACTAATAAACGGGCAAAAAAGCCCTCCCGATAATCCAAAGATTGCCGCTTAACATATTCTTCCCCCTCCCAAATGGAGAGGGGCTTACCCCAATCCACATTTACATTAACCTCAAATTCCCCCAAAATTTTCTCTTTCAATCTTTTCTATCCACCATTAATTAATTAGAATTTAAACTAAAGTACATTTAACATTTTTTAAACTCGCTCAATTAACTTTTAATCACTTTTACTTTTAAAAAATTATTCCAAAAGGCAACGCTTTAGGTAGAAGTGTGAAAACATAAAAAAACGCGTATTATTCCAAAAGCGTTGCTTATTATTCTTCTCTAGATTTGAATGGTTTCTATTTTTCAACGCTTGGATAATGTGTTTCTCAAACCTCAAGTGTCTATTGTACTGAATTGAGAAAAGCTATACAATTGATCCTTTCAATGAGCTTTAAATTTACTTTTTAGAATTTTCTCCGACAAAAGGATATGATTCTCAAAAGAATAATGACAATCAATACAATATGGTATGTAACAAACAAAGTCATTTTCCAAGTCTCTAAAAAAAACACTAACATTCGTGCTCTTACAATTGGGACACTCCAGACTTTTCAAATCCACACTATCCTCTAACATCTTCAAACGCTCAATCTTAACATTCTGAATCCTTACCCTCTCAATTTTTAACCTATGCATTTTCTACACCAACCCCTAAAAAGGAAATTAGAGGAAATTAGAGTTACACTGGTTTTGTAGCTGGTGTATCCTAAAAGTAAACTCCGTTTCTTCCTGCTCTTCATTAATTTTGAATACGTATGGGAACTACTTCAAACAACTCTGAGTTGTCGTGGATCCCTAGCAACACGCCCCATCAATGGATACAAGGTAAATATTAATGATTATTCAAAAATTGATTTGTGCTTGGCTTTCTGATTTCAAGTAACGGACCTGTGCAATAAATATTCTCTCGCAATATTACATAGAATAAAGAAAATTATATAAGTCTATTGTTCACATTACGTCAAATATTGGGATGTAGGCTTTTGAAATGCGGAAAAATGCAAGTATTTAGAGGCGGGCGTCATTATTCTCCCTTGGATTTGAACTCCTTCCCAATGTTCCACGCTCCACCAATGTGCTCCCCAACTTTCCAGTAGTTATTATCATGCATAGAAAATACGATTGGATTAATCTTCTTAATATCCGGCAAACCATCAGTTAGGTATCGTTCCTCAGCATAAGCTGCAACAATCTCCCCAATAAAAACTTCATCAACGGAAAATTCCAGAGTCTGAACAAGTTTACACTCCAAGTTCAGCGGACATTCCCTAATCATAGGCGCAGTTTCAAGTTTGCCGTAAAAAACACTAAAAAGCTTGGATTTGCCAACACTTTTCCCTGAAACTAGGCCACAGTAATCGGTGATTTTTACCATTTCCACCGAGGGAATATTTACACTGAAAGTTTTGTTTTCTCTTATTCCCGGATTGGTAAAGTGACGTTTACCCAAAGCTATTGAAATGGCAGGAGGATTATTGTTCACTATTCCACAGTAAGCAACAGTTAAAAAATTCGGCTTACCACCCACATTCGCTCCAACCAAAGTGGTGGGCATGGGATACAAAAAAGTCTTAGCACCAATCTCTTTCTTTTCCATGGCTCTCGCTTCCTCCTAAAAATATATAATTTTTTAATTTAAGCTTTCCCAATTTTTTATTGATTTCTGTGCAGTGTTCTTCACTAGAATGAAAAAGAAACAAGAGCGAAAGCGGAAACCCATTAAGGGAAAAGGGTATTGGTTAAGTCATTTAAAGTAAAAAATGGTCACCTTAAAACCCATCCAGAAAAGCCAAAGAAGATACAAAAATAAGAGTGCACCCGTTAACACAGTAGCTTTACCCGACCACAGCAAGCTAAGACTCTTCCCCACTTTCTATTAGTGAGGCGAACAGTTTTTCAAGTTTATGGACATCTTGGTTTTCCCCCTCAAAACTCTGAGGTGACGGAAACTGCTTCTCTAACCCCCCTGTTTCCCCGGGTTCTAATGCGCCCTTCCTCTCTTTCCCCTCATCGTATATTCTGGGGTGGCAGGTTTTGTTATGTTGTTCTATATCTTCGGGGATGAGGTTTTGAACTTCGTGGTGGAAGGTTCTCACTCTAAAAGGATAAGGGTATCGGGGTATTCTCATCACGGCTTCCCTAGGGGGTTGGGAAACCAAGTGCTTGCGTTGCTCCTCCTGTTGAACACCCAACTCTAACTCCAGAAACTCCTTCTCTGATGTGGATTGGAAGCTGAGCTGAAAAACTATGTAGGTAGCGCAGTTTGCCAGAACCACTTTGGACACTGCGGGGTCCTGGCAGGCTACTATTACTCCCTGTCCCTTGCCCCTCTCCACAGTTATCATGTCTTCGATGGCCGTGGTGTCTCCACTGGTGCGTCGGTTATAAATGTCGGGAACCAGGAAGCGGGCATCATCAACTACAAGCAGGTGTTGAAGGCTGGTGGTATCCTGTCGCTCTAGTGCTGCTTGGAAAACCTGAAGCGTTAACACTCCCAACAGTATCTGCACCGCGTCTTTGGTTCCCCCCTGTCCGAGAAAAGGTCCCAAATTCACTATTACTACTCTGTTTAAGAGATAGTCTAATGGTATGTTGGTTTGCGGAGTGTCGAAAACCTTTTTCAGGATGCCTCTTCGGAAGATTTCCAACCTGCTCTTCAGTGCCAGAACGGTGTTTTCCACAAAGCTGTAGTTGTGTTTATTCCTCACCGAGTAGTTGTCCATAACTTGGAAAAGCCCCTCAAAGCTCTGGAGTGAAGGGTTTCCCACCACTTCGGGCAGCACTTCTCCCAAGATTCTGGACATCTGAGGGCTGAACTCTGTGTCTCCGCCGAAGTAGTTTTCAAGGATCTCTGTGAGAAATCCTTGAAGCTTCCTAGAATATTCTTCTGGTTCTATGGCTCCCGGGTTGAAGAGGTTTATTTTTATTGGGGCGTAGTCTGTTCCGGGGCAGAGAACGAGAACTCTCTCCTTAATATCTGGGAGGGCTGCTAGGGAGGTGAGTTCTCCTTTGGATTCGAATATGAGCATGGGTAATTTAGGTCTCTTTATTAGGAGTCTTTTTAGGAAGTGTCCGAGGAAACGTGTTTTTCCGGAGCCCGGTCTTCCCAAGACTGCCATTCCCTTGCACAGTTCGTCAGGGTTTAGAGTGCAAGTATAGACCTCTCTTTCTCTGTGCAGTACTAGAGTTGTGGGAATCTCTACCATTGGTTTGAAGATGGTGCTGGGTGGGATTTCGAAGTCGACTTGGGTTAGGGCTTGGAGTCCCGGTAGGGGTCTTTCGGGTAGGTGGACTAGGGCTGCGAGCCGGGTAGAGGGCAGGTCTGCGGTTTTTCCCACGGAGCGCCTGGAGGCTATGCTGTGGAGTTTTTTGAGGATTTTTCTTCCGCTAAAAATTTTGATTTCGGGTCCGTAGAGGGGCCCGCTGTAAACGGTGGTTAGAATGTGGCTTGCCTGTTTGGTTTTGATCTGGGCTTCCATTTCGGTCTGGGTGGTTAGGATGATGTAGGCGGAGACCGTCCAGTATCCGGTGGTTATTCCCAGCCGGTTGTCTATCTGGGCGGTTCTCCAGTCGGTTAGTTCCATCTGCTCGGGTACCGTGAGTGGTTTCCCGTGCTTTCTTTTTACTTCCTCTTTTTTTAGGCGGGGCTTTCTCCTCCTCTTGCAGTGGACTACGAGTCTTGCCTCTATGCCGTGTGCCAGCAGGCTTTCTATGAGCAGGTCTATCTGGGTAGCTTCCTCCCGGGGCATAAGTTCCACGCCTTTCTTTAGGTGTACTAGGCTGAGGTATCTGGTTCCGGTTTCGTCTTGGATTCGGAGGGAGTGTCTGGTTTTTTCCACAATCACACCATCTTGGGGGATTAGGGGGTCTAGGATTTGGTGGAGTTTTTCGAATTCTATGGGTTCGATTTGTATTCCAGGATAATTGGTTTGGAGGCTGGTTTTTAGGGCTTGAAGGTTGGTGTAGGCCTTGTTGAAAGCTTCCTCTTCGTTTCTCTGGGTGTGGTGGGTGTGGAACATTAGGGATACTTCTTCCCGGTTGGTGTGGATTTCGTAGCTGGCTTCGCTTATTTCGCCTTCCCAGAGGGAGGTGAGGTGCTGGAAGGTGTAAGTAACAGCGCCTTCCAGGTCTTTTCGGGTGTCGATTCTCTGAACCTGCCCCACATCTCTGGGTATGCTGGTTATTCCTAAGGAGCAGGTGAAGGTGGTGCGGAGGCGTTTGGTATAGAATCCTCGGGCCATTATCCCCAATCGTCTACGTGTGAGTAAGTAGAGGTTGACCGTTACGGCGGCGAGGATTGTAATAGCAGCTATGATTATGAGCCAGTCCAAGCTTGGAAACCAGTCCATCCCCAGATTCACCATCCTTTCTTTCCAATTTTCGGTATTTAAGCTCACCAAAATAGATTAGTATGATTAAAAGTACGTCTTGTAAAAACAGAATATGAAGTAGCTCTGACTGTGCATGCTTGTGAAATACTAAATCTCGATCATAAAAAGCTACTAAAAGTGTGCCGTCCTAGAATACTGTTTTTACAAATCTATAACCAAGTTTATTTTTTTTTGGGTTTATACACATGTAGAAAAGATAAATATTAAATAGGAAGTAGATAAAAGCAATTATTATTTTCATGTTTTCAAAATATAAGCAATAATTACCTCTGAGGGTCTGAAATGTCCAGTAAACCGTCCACCTTAACCGAATCTGATGAGTTGCTTCATAAACCGGACGACAGGCTGAAGTGGCGTGAATCTTACTACTTCAACTGGGCGGATGCAAAAAATAACGTGTCCGGTTTTACAACCATCGGCATACTACCCAACGAGAAGAAAAGAGAATTTGTTTTCCTACTTTTCATAGATGACGAAATCGAGGTCCACTACCAAGAACCGCCGCTAGAAAGCTACGTGGATGACATTAACAAAATGCTCACAGACAACCTTCTCACCTACCAGCTGGTCAAACCATTCCAAACCTGGAAAATACTATACACTGCTCCCAAACTAGAACTCAAACTGACTTGGGAAACCCGATTTCCAACATTTGATTTCGGCAGAGACTCCTCAGCGTCTTGGCATGGTCATTTCGAAGCCTCAGGAAAAGTGAAAGGCATTCTCAAATTTGAGGATGGAACAAAAAGAAGCGTTAACGGTTATGGTCAGCGGGATAAAAGTTGGGGCTACCGGGACTGGCACCAATTCGACAAGTGGTACGCCACTCACATCCAATTCAAAGACTGGTCCTGTGGATTCCGAAAAGATTACCAAGGAGACCGCACTGACCTCTCCGGATCAATAGCAACAAAAACCGGAAACACACCCCTAGCAAGAGTGGAAATCGAAACCACAAACGAAAACGATGAGTTCCAAACCCCCCTCACCTCTACATATCATATAACCGACATCAAAGGCAACACCTATACCGTAAAGTCTAAAAGATTGGGGAAAAAAACCTATCTCCGCTTCGCAAGGGATTTCCAAGAAGGATACACCGAGCTCTTCGAGCAAATGGTAATAATGAGATCCCTAGATACTGGTGAAGTTGGAACAGGGATGGCAGAATATCTAAGAACCATTAAATCGAAAAAATGAGATTAAAGTATATTCTACTAAAATTTAAAATAAAAAAATGGGAATGAAAGTGAATGTTTTGTTACTTTCTCATACCAAAGGAGTACGCTCCTAGTAGTATTAGTCCTGCGGCGAAGCCTCCTAGTACCGCTATATCCAGCCAGATTGGGTAAATATTGTTTCCATATAATAGTGTTTTAATCAAGTCGTACCAGAATGTTGTTGGATTGTAGGTTATCAGTGTGTGGCCCAGTATAAGTCCTCTTAGCGCATCAACAGCGTAAGTTAACGGGTTAAAGTGGCTTAGTGTTTGTAGCCAGCCTGGCGCTGAGCTTAGCGGGAATAAAGCCCCGCTTGAGAAGAAGAGCGGCATCACAATGAAGGTCATTACCAAGCCAAAGGATTCCATGCTCTCTAGTCTTGAAGCGATAGTTAGACTCAAGCCCAATACGGTGATAGATGTCAAAAACATAATCGGCAGGCAAGCTAGGAACACGAGAGGACTAATCCAGATGCCCAAGACAAACGAAAGAAGGAGAACAATTGTCCCCTGAATCATCGCGTCAGTGGCTCCGCCAAACAACTTACCTGAAAAAACTGAAATCCTTTTGATTGGCGCAACAAGCATTTCTTTTAGGAAACCGAATTGCTTATCATAGATCACTGAAATTCCGAGAAACATAGATGTGAAAAGAATGGACTGGCCTACGATACCCGGAAAGACGAAGCTTATGAAGTTGAATCCCGACTGTTGAAAGAGGCCGCTAAACCCTAGGCCGAAAAGCACCAGCCATATTAGGGGAGTGAAAATCGCCGAAAGTATACGTGCCCTATCCCGTATGTATCTCCTAGTTTCTCTATACCATACCGCGTAAATACCACGCAGCTCAGCGCGTATTTCAGTCTCTACTTCTTCAGTCTTTTCCTCTACTTTTTCAAGCATCATCTACGCCTCCCCATACTTGCCCTCATTCTCATCGCTAACATTGACCCCGATGCTTCCTCCTCCCGAATTTCCCTTCCGGTATAGTGGAGGAACACGTCATTGAGAGTAGGTTCGTGAAGAACAAGAGATTCAACACTAATACCGTTATCCCTGGCTGTACACGCAACATCAGTAATATGCTCCTCGCCGTTCATGAGAGTTATTTTTAGACCATCACTCGTTCCTTTCACACTCTTCACAAATTCAAATCCCGAAACCGCGTTGTTCAGTTCCTTAACTTTCTTAGTTTTCACCGTGATCACATCTCCACCAAGCTGTTTTTTAAGCTCTTCAGGAGTACCTTCAGCCTTTATTTCACCAAAATCTATAATAGCCACCCTATCGCAGAGTTTATCCGCCTCCTCCATATAATGGGTTGTCAAAATTATAGTTATTTCTTCTTCTTTAGCCATTTCCTCGATATATTCCCATATTCGCTCCCTAGTCTGAGGGTCCAAACCAATTGTGGGTTCATCTAGGAAGAGGATTTTTGGCGTGTGTATAAGGCTTCGCGCTATTTCTAGGCGTCGGCGCATTCCTCCGGAGTATGTTCTTACAAGATAATTGGATCTATCTTTGAGTTCTACGAGTTCCAGTGCCGCGTCTATTCTCGGTTTCAAAACTTTTCTTGGGACATTGTAGAGCATTCCATGTATTTCCATGTTCTCGCGGCCGGTTAGTCGGTCGTCTAGGGCTGGGTCCTGGAAAACTATTCCTATCGATTTTCTAACTTGGTCTGGGTGTTTCATAACATCGTAGCCGTTCACGTAAGCTTCGCCGGAGGTGGGTTTTAGCATACAGCTTAAAATGTGTATTGTGGTTGTCCTGCCCGCTCCGTTTGGACCGAGGAGGCCGAATATTTCACTTGGCTTAACTTTTATGTCTACACCATTGACGGCAACTACGTCTCCAAATTTTTTTACAAGATTATGAGTTTCTACCGTGTACATTGTATCACCCCGTATATTGTTCGTTTGCTTCGAGCTTAGTTTTAATTTCGCTCAGAGCTGAGGGTAACTTTTCATCAATTTTTTTTAGAAGCCTGTGGAACTGCATCTTCTCCTCTGTTGTGAGAATGGACCCCATGACGTTTTGCATGAAGTTCTTGTGGTGTAGGATCGCTGATTCTAACTTCGCAGAGCCCTCGGGTGTTATTTCAACCAAGACTTGACGGCGATCGCTTTTATCCCGAGTCCTTTTCACGTATTTCTGTGCTTCCAGTCTGTCGATTAGGCCGGTAACGTTTCCCTTGGTCACCTTTAGAATCTCCGCCAGTCCGCTCAGTGGAACCCGCTTACCCTCGAGCAGACTGTGGTAAAGGAATGCAAGAGTGTGGAACTGTGGGAGGGTGATTTGGCATTTTCTCTGTAGAAATGAATCAAGCTCTTTATCTATCATTACTCTGATTCGGTGTAAAAGGACGAAGGGTGGTTTCTCACTGAGCATGTTTTTGAGTAGTATCTTGACTTGTTGTGAATCTGAATGCTCTTCCACGTGCTTCACCAAGATTCAATCTTGTTAAATTTTGTTTACATATAAACAGTTTATATATAAATTTTGTCGATAAAACATTCACAAATAAATAGCATCCTCTATTCCTAGGGAGCTATCAATAACTGAAAAACCAATTTTTCCCCTTATACCTAACAATCAGTAGAATTAACAAATCTCCTGTTATCCGTTGAGATATTATTATCTTTTATAAACATTTTTCTCAAAAATTGTGGAATAATTTATATAATCATTCATTTCTTCTATAATTAGCCAAAGGTGATAAAATGGCAGAAGGTTTGCAAATGAATCTTATGAGGAGATTCTGCGTAGGAGATTTGATAAAAAGAACTGCTTTTAGATATCCGAATAAGGAAGCCTTGGTTTACAGCTACAAGGGAAACATCACACATCGGCTCACCTACGACCAAATAAACAAAATGGTAAACAGATTTGCAAACGCACTTCTGGAAATGGGAGTAAAGAAGGGAGATATAGTAGCTGCCATTACACACAACAGCGTACAATTCTCTGTATATCTATACGGAATCGCAAAGATTGGGGCCTGGATATGTCCCTTAAACTTTGCTCTGAGAGGGAAAGAGATCACGGATCTAATCAACCACGCTAAACCCAAAATCCTATTCGTTGAGGACGATTTAGTGGAACACGTGAAAGGGCTCGCAAAAGAAATGCCCAGCGTGGAAACCTACGGCATGATAAACCTTAAGAAAGAAGTAGAATTGCCAGAAGGATGGATCGATTTCGATGAACTAATCTCGGAAAAATATCCAGACACCGAGCCTGAAGTAATAGTGAATACGGAAGACATTCTAACCCTGATGTACACCAGCGGAACAGAAGCCATGCCCAAGGGCGTCCTAAACACGCACAGCAACTGGTATTCCACATTCATGAGCGCCCCGGTAGACCTACACATGAACAAGGATGACACCCTGATAGACTCCATACCCCTCTACCACGTGGCAGGCCAATACCTACTCTTCGCAACCCTCTCATCCGGAGCAAGATTAGTCATGCACCACGAGCCCAGCCCCATAGAAATTATTTCACTAATCCAGAACGAAAAAGTCACCTCCATAGTCTATCCCCCAACAGTCTACACAAACCTTCTCTCACTCAACTTACCTAATCTGGGAGAATTTCTGGGTAAAGCCTTCGGAAGCGTAAACAAAGCCATTGTATTCGGCTCCCCCATCGCTGAGGCAAGCTTGAAAAAATTGATGGAACTGCTTCCAAATATTTACTTTATGAACTACTGGGGACAATCAGAGTCATCGCCTCTAGGAACAACCATACAGCATCCGGATTTCATCAGAAAATTAAAGGAGGCCAATGAGAAATATGGAGGATCAGAACCCATAGGGCAACCCCACCACACGGTCGAACTAAAAGTGTTCGATGAGGACGATAACGAAGTACCCCCAGGAACCATCGGAGAGCTGGTGATGAGAAGTCCCTCTGTAATGTTTGGATACTACAAGGAACCGCAGAAGACAGCCGACGTTTTCAGAAGTGGATGGTTACACACGGGCGATCTCGGAATAATGGACGAGGAAGGATATTTCTACTTTGTGGATAGGAAGAAGGACATCGTAAAATCCGGAGCAGAAAACGTTTCAACCGTAGAGGTAGAGGGAGTGATATTCAGTCACCCCAAAGTGGCTGAAGCCACAGTGGTTGGTCTCCCACACGAGAAATGGGTGGAAGCAGTAACCGCATTCGTAGTACCGAAACCAGAACAAACCGTCACAGAAGAGGAAATCATCCAATACTGCAAGGAAAACCTCGCAGGATACAAAGTGCCCAAAAAAATAATCATTGTAAACACAATTCCCAAAAACCCCAGCGGAAAAATCCTCAAGAAATTACTAAGAAAAGACTACCAAGACACCTATAAGGACGAAAAAGCATAAAACTCTCTCTTTTACTTTTTCTTTTTTTTCTGATTCAGATTTAGATCTCAAATGTTACAAGACTTTCCCAAAGACCACTTACTAACCAAGATTAGAATTAATAACTTTAGTAAGGATGATTATAGTGACTGTGGCGATTAGAATTATCCTTTTTTTAAATTTTTTCAGAATGGGAATTGATACTGGTTCAAGCCCAGTTCTTTCTTCATAGATAATATGTCCTTTTGGAGATTGGGATTGATGGGTATACCTGTTTTCATTCTCTCCCTCTGCTTCTCGTACTCCTTCTCACCAGCGGTGTAAATCCTAGCCTGTCCGGGAGCCTTCTTGGAGTTTCTTAATTCCCTCACGATGTTTCCAGCGGTCTTCTTGAACTCCTCTAGGGAGGTGAAGCTTGAAACGTTTATTGCGAGGAAGAAATGTCCCAGTCTGTAAGGCGTTTTTTCGCCCTTGTCCCCTGCAGACAATCCCCTCAGGTAAGGTCCACCTCCCAAAGCTGCACAGAGGATCTCAACCAGAGTGGAGTATCCATAACCCTTGTGTCCACCCCACGTTTCACCGGCACCACCCAATGGCAGGAGGGCGGCACTACCTGCAACCAAATCCCTGAGGATAGCTTTAGTATCCAAGAGTGATTCACCATTGGTACCGATAACCAATCCCTCAGGAGTGGGCTCACCCGCCCTATCCAAAACCTCAACCTTCCCCCTCTGAATAATAGAAGTTGCACAATCTATAAGAAAAGGAAACTTTTCATCGGTGGGACAACCGAATGTCAAAGGATTCGTTCCCAATAATGGTTCCACACCAAACGTGGGAGCCACCGACGGTCTGGCGTTGGTAATCGCCATACCAATCATACCCTCCTTCACCGCCATCATGGCATAGTAGCCAGCTATACCATAATGACTGGAGTTTCTCACAGCCACTGCACCGGTACCGTAATTCTTTGCCTTTTCAATAGCCATCTGCATGGAGCGGTACGCAACCACATGACCCATACCATTACCTCCATCAACCAAAGCGGTTGTAGGCCCCTCATTAATTATACTTATTTTTGTGACTGGAAACTGGATGCCCTCCTTGATACGGTCATAGTACATTTTCAACCTTTGGATACCATGTGAATCAATACCCCAAACGTCGGAAGTAATCAGAACCTCAGCACAGATATCGGCGTCCTCACGCGGAACACCCGATCCAACGAAAACATCAACCATGAAGTTTCGAAGAGTTTCAACATCAACGTAAACAATCTTATCACTCATTAAAAACAACTCCCTCAACCATTACATTCCTAACTATTGAAAAATCATTCATTCCTTAAAAATCTAAACCCAAATCTCGATTGCAACCAACACTCTTTAATTTTAATTCATTTAAAAGTTATCCATAGAAGAAGAGGTATAGCTAAAATGAATCAGATAGAGCTTAGAGTTCCTTAAAGTTGTACTATGTTAATGAGTATAACATACTTTTTTTATTAAAAATTTCGCTGAAAGTAAAGCGAACGAGAACGCTGATGTGTGTTGGGAAGTGCTTATCGGAAGAATTTCTGGAATTACGATAATTAAAATTTGATTTCTCTATATTGTGATAGTGAAAAAATAAAACGAAATTT
>DXJA01000256.1 GCA_019056875.1 Candidatus Jordarchaeum madagascarense | reverse complement strand
TAATAGTCGGCCCCGGGCTCGGATTACAGGATGAGACGCAGGAAACGCTTCCCGAAATTTTCCAGCTTATAAAAAAGAAAAACTTGCCCTTACTGGTAGACGCCGACGCAATCAAAATCCTAGCAAAGGAAAACAAAACACTCCATGGCACAAAAACCGTACTTACCCCCCACCAGGGAGAATTCCTACAATTAACTGGCGAAAAGATTCCCTTCCCCTCAAAGCTAGAAGACCGAATGAAAACAGTTGAACGCTGGGCGAAAGAATTAGGAGTCACTATACTCCTCAAAGCCCACGAGGACATCATATCCGATGGTAAAAGAACAAAAATCAACACCACCGGTAATCCGGGAATGAGTGTGGGGGGGACTGGTGATGTTTTGAGTGGAATTTGCGCCGCCTTTCTATCCCAGGGCTATGAACCGTTCAGAGCAGCCGTAGCCGCCGCGTTCATCAATGGAAAAGCCGGAGATTTAGCGGTAGAAAGAAAAGGTTTCCACATCACAGCAACTGACTTGATACCCCTAATCCCCGAAATAATTAAGGTCTACGAAAGCTAGCCTCGAATCAAACGCAGTTATCTAAAGTTAAAGCCGATAAGACACTATGATATATTTATGAATAAAAAAATTGTACTTCCCATAGTCCTTTTTATAATAATTGGAGCATCACTCGGGTCATACCTTCTAATCTCGCCTCTGTCTTCCCAAGATTTATTTTTAATCACTCCTCTGTTTTTGGTGGACGGTGACTACGAAGAACTCGAGAGGATTAACTTTACTGTATGCGGTGTAACCATTGATGACTTCGCCTATTGGCTCCAAGACATTGATAAAGACCGGGTAAAGGATTCCAAATACGACTTGATTATTATAGATTATTCTTCTGACGGTAGTGAAACTGGAGAATACTCAAGCACAGATGTAACTTACATGAAGTCCTCCGGCGATAAAGAAAAATTATTGATTTCCTACATTAGCATTGGTGAGGCGGAAAATTATCGATTTTACTGGAATACCTCCTGGGACGCAAATGAAGACGGAATTCCAGATGATGGCGCTCCGGAATGGTTAGATATTGAGAACCCCGAATGGGAAGGGAATTATAAAGTTCATTATTGGGATCCAGACTGGCAAAATATAATTAACCAATATTTGGATCGAATAATTGCCGCGGGGTTTGATGGGATATATATGGATATTATTGATGCGTATGAGTACTATGAGGAAAACGTTACACATGCTGATTGGTTAATGATAGATTTTGTTGGAAACATTGCAGATTATGTTAATAAGAGTGCGGGAAGCAACTTTGCTGTTTTTGTACAGAACGGAGACCCACTTTTGTTAAACTCCACTTATTTGAGTTATATTGATGGAATAGGCCGTGAGGATTTGTTTTACTATGGTAATGAAGCAACCGATGATGATTGGCGAAATGAAGGAATTAATAATTTAAACGCAGCTTTAGCGGAGAATAAGGCCGTGTTAGTCACAGATTATCCAACCAGAAAAAGTAAAATATACGACTCCTACACTAATTGTATCACCAATGGGTTTTTACCTTACGGTGCTGTAAGAGATTTAGACACTTTAAAAGAGTATGCATTCTATCCAGCCACCTAACAACCTTATCCTGATTCCTCGTACAAACCCAATTTTTTATAGATCCTTCGGAGCGATTTAAGCAGATGTCCTCACTCAATCCTAAAGACTATATTAATAAGAAAGATTTTGCAGAGCCTCTAAATTTTAAAGGGCAGGAACTATTTTTTGAAGATTCCAGCGTGCAAAAACTAGCAGAAAAAAATGGAACACGGCTTTTTATAATAAGCCTAAACCAGGTTGAAAAAAACGCAAAACGTCTTCTAGCCGCATTTAAAAAATATCCCCGATTCAAACCCTGCTACGCTCTTGCCGCTAATCCTCTCCCACAGGTAGCTCAAACCTTGGTAAATCTGGATTTCGGGATAGAAGTAGTAAATATCTACGAATTAAGATACGTTTTATCAGAACTAACGGGCGTACCTTATATTATATGCAATGGGCTTTCAAAGCACACCATCCAAAATCAACAAAAAGAAAGCTTAATACAAACCGTAATGAAGCAACAAAAAAAAGAAAGCGACATAACACTGAACTTCAACTCAATCAACGAAATCGAATACGCCAAAAAACTCTGCGAAAAGGAGAACACCGAATTAAAAGTAGGATTAGCTCTAAATCTGGCAAGCCATTTTCAAAGCTCAGAAATTTCCAATGGATTAGCAAGATTCGGAATCCTTACTGAACAGCTACCCGCAGCAATCAAACTGCTAAAAAATTCCAAACTCAAACTAGCAGCCATACAATCCCATATAGGCACCCAAATAATCCAACTACACAAACATATAAAAAACGCAAACATTCTATCCCACTACGCACTCCAAATCGAAAAAGAACTTGGAACAACAATCGAAAACATAAACCTTGGCGGAGGAATCGCAGTAAAATACTACAAAACACCACAAAACCAGAAAAACCTAAACCCCGACTACACAATCGAACAATACGCCCAAAACATAACAGAAGAAATAACCAAAATATACCAAGAAAACGGAGCCAACCCCCCCATAATCATAACAGAAACTGGCCGATGGCTAACCGCAAACACCATGATACTAATGCTGAGAGTCACAGAAACACGCAGAACGCCACAAAACAGGTACGAGTGGATAATAACAGACGGCAGCGCCCTAACAGACACCAACGATGCTGTGTGGATAGGACAATACTTTGAAATAATCAATGCCACCAAAGCCAATCAAAAACCCACAAAACTTTACAACATAGCAGGAATAACTTGCGACACCAACGATGCATTCGCCTGGCCAAAAAACAACACCGGACCAAGGAAACTGCCGAAAACAGAACCCGGAGACATTCTCACAGTCCTGGACGTCGGCGCCTATCAACTCCCCCTAAGAAATAACTTTAACCTACTACCAAAAGCACCAATATATACTCCGAAAGGAGAACCAGTAAAAGAATCCGCTCTACAATTCAACAACCAGTAAACATCCGAGAAAAATGAAAAATATCCCAAAAGAATTTAAAACAAAAAATTGGGTCTAGGAATAATCAATCAGAATCCTTGTAAGATCGCCAAAAGCAGACTCCACATTCGTTCCTTCCTTAGCACTAGTCTCGAAGTACACCATGTTACGATTGATCGCAAACTCCAAAGCATCCTCTAGAGAAATAGCCCTACCCGGCATATCGGTCTTATTACCCACCATAACCATAGGGATGGAGGGACAATACTTACCAATCTCTTCCAACCAGTTATCCAAGTGCTCAAAAGATTCCCGCTTCGTAACATCATAAACCAAAAGGCCACCCATAGCCCCGCGATAATACAGGGGACGAATATAAGAAAACCGCTCCTGACCGCCGGTATCCCAAATTTGGAGCTTAGCACTTCTCTGCCCGTTATTCGTTTCCACGCTAACTGTCTTTACCGCAAAATCAACACCAATGGTCATCTTGTAGTCTTCTTTAAAGTATCCATGGGCGAATCTAACAGTTAAGCTGGTTTTGCCCACGGCTCCATCTCCGAGTACAATTATTTTAAAAAGATAATCGTATTCTCCTGACATAACGGAACACTTCCTTTCCGTATTTTTAGTGTCTTCTATAAATTAATTGTAATCGCTTTCTAATGGTTCTTTTGTTTTATAAAAATTTAAAACTTTCTAATATAACATTTTTTTGACTTTTTTGAATCAAATTTATTAGTTTTAAAAATTTCAAATTTCTGAACCCCTTTTAGGCTAAAATCAGCGAAAAAGGGCGGTACTGGTACATGCCTAAGTAAAGGGCACATCTCTCTGGAAGATTGAGATTGGCGGTTTGGTTTCAGTACCGGGAAAGGGTAGTCTTTTCCTTAAAAGCGAAGAGGGAAACCGGTTTCATCTAGATTCTAGAGAGCACATATTATTTTGTTGGCGCCGTTTTATATTTGGGATAAGAAAAAATTTCGAAAGTTTTTTTCGCTTTCTTCAAGTGTTTTTTCTGAATAAACCCGGAGGCTCCACTGGGTTGCATGATTTTGGCTTATTGCTTTGGTCATGGTTGAAATACTTTTCAGAGGAACTGGCTCTTCCTGCGCTATTATAGGTACATCTGCCTCCTGGATATGTGGAGCTGAGGGTATGTCCACGAGGGTAAAATCTAATTCACTCTTTATATGGTCGGCGATTGCTTCCTCCAATTTTTCCTTCTGCTGATCATCACCCCGTATCCTTAACACTCTATCTTTTCTATCTTTGTCCAGTTCCTCCCAGTTTATTGTCAAAATAGTGTTCAATGGTTTATTTTGTATCTTTAATACCAGTTTGGATGCGTTTCCCCCCAGTTTTTCTAGAAAATCTATAATCTGATTGTCGGTCATTTTTTGCACTTCATAGGATGTTATCCTATCTGTTTCAATCGCTATTTTAATGGCGCGAGAAAGGGTTTGATCTGCCTTCCTTACTATTGGATGGTGATGAATGTTACTATAATATATGGCTTCAGCAAAAACCATAGACTCCAAATACGGGGTTGCTTTTTCTTCAAAAATTATGTGGTCGTTAAGCAACTTTATGAAATCAATTATTTTTCGGCTTTGAACTAGGGATGGTAAAAATCCGGTTGAATGTGCGTCTCGGGGGAGGTAGTCCAGTTTGTCAGCATCCACCATCCAGTGAATCATCTCCCCTAAGAACGGTCTTCTCTTATTAACCCCAAGAATCATGTCCGCGGTCTCACTTATTTCTCTTTTACTGATTCCCCAGTCTCTAAGTACTTGGTTAATCTCTGATGTTTCATCTATTATTATTCTCCCACTCATTTGTTCATGGGTGAGACCAGTCTTTTCTTGAAGGATTATCTCCGACCCATGTGAAAAAGGTCCATGCCCTATGTCGTGAAGTAAAGCTGAGACTCTAATACTCCTTACTTCTTCTTCGATCTCATAACCCTTTTCTAAGAGCGTGCAGCATATTTCATTAGCTACATAAAGGATTCCTAAACTGTGTTCTAATCGTGTATGCCTCGCATCGGGATAAACCAGATTAATATTCCCTATATCCATTTTGCCTGAGAGAGACTTCATTACACCCGTGTCTAATAGTTTTAGCTCCAATTCATTTGTTCTAATTTCACCGTGTATTACATCCTGAAAATACATATTAGTACTTCACCCTACTATTTAATTTAAATCTAGTGAAGAACAAATCAGTCGGACGGAAAAACATGAAGGTTTACTTGGCTGTTCTTGATGGATGCAACATCAACTGGATAAAAAATGCAAACACCCCTTTCCTAGATCACTTATCCAACAGGGGGGTATCCACCCTGTCCTGCCGGGCGGTGTTCCCCACAGCAACTTACACAGGACACACTTCTATAATCACCGGAGCATACCCCGACGAGCACGGCATAGTGGGCAATCAATTCTTTGACCGAGAAGCCCAGCAACCCAGGAACTTTGATTTTTATGACCCTAACATCCATCTAGAAGCGGTAACCATTTTTGAGGAAGCTGGTTCAGCAGGATTAGACACGGCGGCCATAGCAGAACCGGTCACTAAGGGAGCAAAACACATTGTATCAAAAAACTATGTTCAAAGTTTTCCCGTTCCCACTCAGAACAGCATAGTCCTAGAAGAATCTATTAAACTAATAAAAAGAGAAGAACCTGACCTAATAATTGCAAACTTTCCAGCGGTTGACAGCATAGGAGAGAATTACGGACCAGAGAGCAAAGAAACCATAAAAATCTTAGAAAATGTGGATGCCACCCTCAGAACGATCTTTGAAGAGTACGAATCCCAAGGCCAAGAAGTTTGCATGATTGTATCCGCAGACCACGGAATGACCGATGGCGAAAAACAAATTCAACTAAATAAACTATTCAAAGAGAAAAAGCTAGACGCTACTGCGCTGCCCTCTCATAGAACCTGCCACGTATACGTCCACTCCCCAGAACAGAAGCAGAAAATACACGAGTTTCTTAGCGGTATCAAGGGTATTCTAGAGGTAATGGGGACAGAGCGAATTTCTGAATTAAGATTCCTCCATCCAAGGAGCGGCGACCTCGTTGTAACCGCTGAGAAGGGCTACGAACTAGGCGATATCAAAATAAAGGGAAGCCATGGCGGACTCACCGAGGATGAGATGAAGGTCCCCTTAATAATCTCCCAAGATGGACTAGTAACTTCATCCGAACTAGAAAATGCTTCAATACTAAACATAGTAAAAGTTATAAAACACGCTCTTTGCCTGTAAACTCCACTATTAACAAGTTTAGGGAGACAAAGAATCAAATTAGTTTGAGAGGCATTCTCTATACTATTCTCCTTCTCCTCAACTTATTACTAGAATTCATTACTCTAGCTTAACTTGGATACCCAAAAAAGAACGAGATGTTAAAGAAACGAGTCTATAAAAACCTCTTAGGCTCCTTTGCCTATCTCTTTTCCTCTTATTTTACTTACTTGTTCAAGTAATAATTGCAAGGCTTCACGCAAACCCTGGCTCTGAGTGGCCACCGTACCCACCACAGGCACATCCACCCCAATACTCAGCTGCTTAGCCACATCCTCAGGTTTCAGTGCACCTTCAAGGTCCTGCTTATTAGCAAGAATAACCACAGGCGCATCCTCACTTATCTCCCGCTTCACCCGGTATAATATATCTCGAGCCAAACCAAACGTCTCAGGATTCGTGCTATCCACCACAAGAAGAATCCCAGCACTCCCCTGAGCAAGAATCTCCTGCAAAAAAGCAAAACGCGTATGACCCGGAGTACCAAAAATATGAAGATCAAACACATTAACCTCATCATACTTCCTACCAAAATCGAAGCCAACTGTTGTCCCAAGGGCTTCTATGCTTGCTGCTCTTTTTGACACTTTGGATACGACGGTGCTTTTTCCGGCGTTGTATGGTCCGGTTACGAGTAGTTTGAGGACTTCTAGGTCGGCTTTGCCTGAGGGTAGTGTGTTCTCGGTGCATACTAGAACGTTTCCGTTGTCGTCTTCGAAGAATAGGAGTAGGTCTCCTGAGTCTACTTTGAGCTTGTCCCTTACGTCCTTTGCGAGGGTTATCCTGTTCTTATCGCTTATTCTGGCTACGCCGAGGAGTTTCATGGGCTCACTTTCCTAACTAGTGAATCTTGGAAAATATATAAAAAGTTTACTAACTCCCACTTTTCCCATACAAAAAAATTATTTGGGAATAAAAGAAAGAAAAAAGTTTTTTATAATTAGGTTACACTGTTGCGGTTGCTAATCTTCCATTTCCTCTCTTATCTCTTCTTCTAATGTCTCTACTCCTTTTTCACCTTGAAGGTCTTTTGCGAAAACGATTTGGTAGCCGTATCTGACGAATCTAATCAAGAATACGAATAATACAAGCCATATTATGAAGCTGTAGTCAACTGTCGCCCATGTGGTGGCGCCCTGTAAAAACTGCCAAAGAGAACCATAAATCCAGATGGAGCTTAGCATACTGGCGATGACATAAACCCAAACTAATGATGCAAAGTATCGTGCGATTCCACTAACCCCACTTAACCTAATATGGCTTCGGCGCAGAGCTTTCTGAAAGAAAATTAGAACGGCTAATGTGCCCCCGAATGCTAATAGTAGTCCAACACTTATATCTGGTAATATTAGACCATAATTGTTTATGATTGAAAAAGTTATGATTGGTATAATTGAGAAAAATATGAAATACTCTATTGCGTAGGCTGTTCCGGTGTATACGGGATTTCTCAATATAGTCTTAATAGTAGACATCATTTATTCCTCCAGATGCTATGATGGTGGGACGATGTATGGGTTTATGTAAATCAATGTGACAGGGGTTATGGTGGGGTTAAAGCCTCCGATAGGGAGGTTGAACCAAATAACAAAGATTCCAATTATGTCTAATGGTTTACCGTTGACCCTTGCCCAATCTATAGCTTCAGGGGGGACCTCCATATTGAGATCTAAGAAGAAAATGTTTGCAAGTGATCCTAGTAATTCTAGTGAAATCTCATTGGGGTCACCTGACTTTAAAGGTATGGTTAATTCGTAAGGATAAAGGATATAGTCTGTATCACTATCAATTGTTGTTCCGTTTGGGAACTGTATCCGAACATAGGCGATTGCGTTGAACTCGTAGGCAATTCCGTTATAATAGAGAAAACTGGGATAGCCGGTAGGCAAATAGAGATCG
>DXJA01000255.1 GCA_019056875.1 Candidatus Jordarchaeum madagascarense | reverse complement strand
CGAAACTACATCGCCCCCTTTTAGCTTGACTTCAGGACAGTGGTTCTGTCTAGTCACCTGAAAAACATGCAGCTTTCAGGTTTTATCTCAATAAAGATAAACAAAATGACAACAACTAAAAAACATTGAGCTTAAAAAAAGTGCAAATTAACATAAAAACTTTGGATTACAATTTGACTGTTCTTGCAGGTAAAGGTATTGTTTCTCGTCTGCCAATGATCGTAAAACCGCCAAACAAAAACGGAAAGGCGTGTGAGAGTAATATGTGTTCTATCAATTTCTAAGTTAATGGAGTAGGCGAAATATTCCCCCCTTTATTAAAAGTGTATTATATTCTATGCGTCAGGAACATCAACGCAAATGCTAAAAGGCTCGGACACAGTAAACATAGCTTGGCGAACTTGGTTTGCTAAGCATCACCAAAATTCAGCATCAGTCTGAATTCAGATACGCTAAGTGGTATTGGCTGAAACTCTATGGAGAGGAGTGCTTTGAGTCTGGTTAGAAAGTACATGATGTATAGAGAAGTCGGCAAAAGATTAATTGACAAAATAATGAAACACGCTCTTAGCGAAGTGTTCACTGAATCAGCGAAGTTGCTTGGCGTTTTTCAGGAGGGCGTTATAGTATTTAATAGTGAGGAGGATACAGATGTTTTGGCGGATTTTGCGCTCAACGAGTATAAGAGAAATAACAAGAATGCCATCGAGATTTATAGAGAGAGGATTGGCGGAAAAAACGATATGGAAAGAGAGGTACTAGACGCCCTACTTTCATCTTATACGTCCTTATTCAAAGTTGTTTCTGTTTCGGCGTCGGAAAGCACACTGGTTTTAAATGACCTTTTGAACGAGAAAGAAAACATAAAACTAATAGATGTCACCTTTAGTAATACTGCTTCTCCCGGTTTATTAATATTCATTAGACTTGCCCCATTCAAAGAGTTTAACATGGCTTCCGGTATGGCATTTGTCTTCCCAGCCAGTACAGAGAATTATTTACTAAAGAAGTATAAAAGACTAAGTGAAAACGCTAAATCAGACATTAACTTCTCTATGAAGCGATTCATTTTCTTCTACAACTGGAATAAAACTAAAGGTCTCAGAGTAATACATGTATAAAAAAGCTTTCCAAAAAGCGCTACTCTCAAACAGAGGAAAGAACCACTTGGAAACGGAGAGAGAAAAAATGAGGTTGTCTAAGCAAGATGTTAAGCTATTCTATAAGCTCTACCACCCATTACTGGTTTACGTCAACAAGAAGCTTAATATTTTGGAAGGTTTAGACTCCGCTGAGGGCATCGGAAAGTTCCCTATCGTGGAAATAAATAATCTCAGGAAAAAACTGTATGAGAACTCCGAATTAATTGAAGCATTCGTTACAGAGAATCCTCTGAAATTTTCCACCGACGAATTAAAAATAATTAG
This sequence comes from Candidatus Jordarchaeum madagascarense, assembly GCA_019056875.1. Classification (GTDB taxonomy): domain Archaea; phylum Asgardarchaeota; class Jordiarchaeia; order Jordiarchaeales; family Jordiarchaeaceae; genus Jordiarchaeum; species Jordiarchaeum madagascariense. The sequence continues at coordinate 10,629 of DXJA01000255.1, read as the reverse complement.
TAGTTGGAAAAAATTTGTTAAAGAAAGATTCATCATTTACCGCTATTTGAAGGAGTACACTGTTTTCCTCGATATAGGCGATTCGCCGAAGGCTTACGGAGTTCTTGGGCTTAGCACCTCCTTTGAAGAGTTGTTTGGACCCCACCTGCCAATAATGGTGGACGCCACGCTTTTACCGTTCAGAGATAAAATCATATACGACAGTATCTTTTCTACATTTTCCATCGTTTTTGGTGGTGGTTTACGCCGCAGATTTAACGACGCTTATCGAGAGGCTAAGCACAGGTTCGGAATCATTACCTCCCTCCCATTCTCAGCTGAAACTGTGAAGCAAAGCGACGCCGACAGATTAAGATTCTATCTGAAAAGCGAGAGCAACCGTGAGAGGTACTGGAAAGAAATAGAAGAGTTACTCAATAAGGATCCGAGTCTCTTAATACTCTACCACCAAGAAATGGGTAAAATTAAAGCCAGAATACATGGAAAACAACTGCGTGAGATCGGTTTTACCCGGGGATGGTTTGCCATACTTGAGAATGAAGTTATTGCAAGCGGGACAACAAGGGAAGAAGTTAAAAAAAATGTACAAAACATCCTTCCAGCCGAAAAAAGAAACTTTGTTTACATCTTCCAACTAAAAAGCAAACGATAACCCTGCAACCCCGCCCCCTAACCAACATTGCCTAAGGACTGCTTTTGCAAGGATTATTAGGATAAATATTGCTCCCTCAGTATATAGTCTTTCAATCCTCGTTACTTAGGAAGTGCTTTTGCAAGTTAACCACCCTGCACACTCTAGGCGGAAGGCACATCACCTTTCAATCCTCGTTACTGAGGAACTGTTTTTGTAAGAGTCTATGCGGTGGGAGCGTCTTGTAGTGCTGTGTCTCTTGGTTGCATCTGAAAGAAAGAGTATCGTAGGAATTGGAGAATTGTCTTTGCGTCTTTGAGAGGATTTGAGCGGGAAGAGTTATTTGAATTTTGATACAAAGAATAATTGAGGGAAAAATTAATATTTTTGGGATAAATTGTTATTTTGAGGGAAAATTTTGTGGCTGTGGTTAAAATTGATGGGAAGGGCAGAATGACCATACCCAAAGTCTTGGGTTTGAAGGAAACGAGAGCTATCATCATTCCAGCAGGCTCGTTTTTCGTGGTTGTTCCGATTCCTAAGGAGCCTCTCGAAGTTGCCAGACAGTGGTTATCCTCAGACAGGGATAGAAGAGACCTTAAAGAATTGGCGGAAGACGCCGCTATGGAAGACGCCTTGAAAAGGGCTGAGAAGAGAAAACAGGCTTTATGAGAAGTCTGCATAATTCTTCATAGCTTATATCTCGGAATTTTAATACAGTTATTCCCAGATAATGAGATTTAGAAAATATACTCAATTTTAATTAGCATCTATGAAATTTTTATACGTTTATTACCTCGCATTTTACAATGCGTAGCCTTTACGATGTGGGGCATTTCCTCATATTCAAAACGAATACATGCCCACCGTGTTCTCTCAGTCCGCGTTACTGCGGAACTTCTTTTACAAGAATCGGCATATATACACGTTATTCTAAGGCTCCACAGGTGATGGTTGCGGTATAGAGAAGCTATGCGATGTTTCTCTAGTACACCACCGTGTGTTGTAGAATGTGGTCTTTGACTAGGGCGTGGCTTTTTCTCCTAACATAAAGCGTACATTTTTGGCTTTTTCGCTGCTTGATGTGATGAGTATTAGTTTTTGTGTAAATTTTTTGCAGTTCAATGTGCAGTCTAATGTGTTGTCTTTGACACTTTCTACTTTCAGAAAAGTTTCACTTGTTTTTGTGGGGTGGAATTCTCCCAGAATAACTTCATTTACGCCTAGTATTTTCACTCGTTCTAGAATTTTTTTAGCGTCCTCGTTGTCTATGTCGCTAAGGGATGTGACTCTCTGTTTTTGGCTGATGCTTGGTGCTGCCCTGTGGCCGCCAGATGTTCTGATTTTGAAATCCATGCCAATTTCTGGACCTGTGGTCTGGCTTTCCTTAAAGTACTCAATCATTAACTGCCCTACTGGAGATATGTATAACCGCTTATCTTGCTCTTCTAGTAAGAGAATCAATTCTGTAGATAGTTTTCCGAATTCTTCCTCTATCTCTTCTTTGGTACTAGGGTTTTTGCTTATCCACTTTAGAAATTCTTTGTTACGCTCCCAGAATTCAGGGTCAACAACTAAGGGCAGGGGCGGAATTATAACGGTATCATTGAACAGTTCATGGAGATAGTAGACCTTTACCCTGAAGAGAAGCCCCACTAGGTTGGCTAGTGCCAGTTCTGCTTTGTACCCTCCAGTAGCACAGAAAATTACCTCCCCGCGTTTCTTGAACTCTTTCACTATTTTTATAAGGTTATTAACCAGCGAGTTTAATCCATAAATCATGAATCGCTCTGGTTTAAACTCTAGTCCGGGAGTTTTTACTAATTGATTGCTTATTTTATTTTTTTCAAAGTGTTTGCTTAGAGCATTTGCGCAAACTCTTCCAGTTATTGTATCGGAGTGCAACAGAACTACATGTATCTTCCCTTCTTGGAGTTGAATATCTTTCCGACCTTTTTCTCTGCTTTTCTCCTCCATTGTTCTGAGAGTATTGAGTTCAGCACTGGCTACTTTTTCTCCTGCCTCGTTTAAGTAAGCTGTGAGTTCGCTTTCCAACTCCTTCTCAAACTTTTCAAGCGCTCGTTCATCGTTCTCCAGTTCCTTTCCCTCCTTCTCCGCAAACTCCAGAGCAGCCCTGTCCATTCTCCTAGTGCTGTCCCTTATTCCCTCAATTATACCCGCTATTTGTTCTAACTTCTGACCCCGCTCAGGATTTTTGAAAACATAGTTCACAGCGTTCGTCAAAAGCGAGGTACCAGTCGTTGTAACAGCAACAAGCATTATCAAACCTCCATATTCTAAAGATTAGACTCAAACATAACTTATTTATTTACACTGCACTTCTCACGGTCAAGTGCCCATATAGCCATAACCTACTGAAGTCTTTGCACTAATTCCGTGCTCTTTCAGGGCCTTTTTCCATCCATTCTTTTACGATTGATAGTGGCGTTTTGCCTGAAATTTTCCTTTTTTTATAGTGATATTATTCATTTGTTTCTTCTTTTTGAATTAAATTAGTATGGAAATCCTTCGGTGTCTTCTGCGGCGATTTTTAAGGGTATTTTTCCATATTTTTCGTTTTGTTGGAACCATTCAAAGTTCCTTCCCGGTTTTAGGGTTCTCGGATAGTTTACGTAAAGATCAGAGGGTGGTTTACTTAGTATTGCTTTAAGGTCTTGAATATTATCTAGTTCTTCAAAGGGTTTTCCGTATTTATCTCTCATAGCTTGTTTGAATGAGTCTATCCATTCAGTTGTTTTTTCATCGGGTATTTCTTTCAATACCTCCTTTGCATAGGAAGAATACCTTTCTTTTATGTCAAGTTTTCTGATGCTTAAAATGGAGATCTTTACACTTCCGAACCCCAATGGTTTTGCTAATCCTAATTTATGATACATTCCGTCTTCCAATTTAATTGCCCAAAGTAAGGCTCCAAGTTCTACTGGTGCTAGATTATCGAATTCTACTGTAAACTGGAATTTGGCACCTGATTTTAAAGCGTCCCTGATTGTTCGGTTTTGCTGGTCTTTGACTTCACGTTTATACTCTTGCTTTTCAGCTTCTTCTTGGTGTCTGTAGAATTTCCTTCCCCTTAATTGTGCTTTATCAGTATCATACTTTACGGAAAACTCCTCTTTCCCATTCCTTAAAAGGTAGAAATATGCTGTTGTGGGTTTTGGTATTGATAGGATTGCTAGGGTAAACTCTAGTGGGGGGTCTTCATTTTCCGTGATTTTTGCATGGCTTATTTTTACTCTTCCGGCGTAGGCTACCTTCTTTTCGAGGTCTTTTGGAGGATTTTGATACACCCAGCCGAACACTCTGCAAGCCTGACAGAGGTTATCATAATCTGTGCAGGGATGGAACTCCTCTGGAAGCAGCTCACCTATTGACTTACTAAATGGTTTACGGTAAATCTGGGCATAACCAAATTCTTTTACCTTTTTTTGATTCTTCTCTGGCCTAAACCATATTGTATGCCCTGGTTTAGGATATTTTGTATCGTCCTGTCTGTTGTTTCTATTGGCGATAATATAGTTTTGATATGTGTCATAGGATAACTCATAGTTTGTTGAGGAACCATGATCCACAAACACGTATTCATTTCTTTTTTGGGTTTGACCAGGTATTCCTTTGTCGCTTGTTTTAAGGTAACCTTCTACATAGCCCTCGCTATTTTCTTCGTTAAATTCCTTTACATCGATGACCTTACGATTAGTAATTTTCACTAAGATCTTTGTCCCATTTAATTGAAACATATTTCTGTAGCGAGGGAAATCGCGGTGAGGCAATTGGTAAGAAGTCATTTCCTTAACTTGCCCCGGCCTATCTTTACTTTTTGGGGTTTCTAATATTAGTCCCGCAATTAGATTAGTTGTTCTATCATAATTTTCCGGTCGTTCTCTTTTTCCCAAAACTCCTCCATCGAATATCGAGAAACACGAATTAGTAGCGGCTTCAAACACGCTTCTTAATATTCCTCTCAAAGTTGTAGAAGGAATTGCAAAGTTTTTTTGCCCGTTTTTGTCCATTAATTTGAAGAATTCGTATGATTTATGTTCTCTTGAGTCCTTATAAACAAATTCGGAGTTTGAGACAAAAATTGGTGTAACAGCCTCTAGCTCGCATTCTATCCTGCCAGTTAATCCAACGAATCTGTCATGTGGTGGTGGAGCGCATCTTCCTAAAAGTTTAATCTCTGGTCTGTCATCCTCTTTTCCTTCGGTTAAATACCTCACAAAATTGTAAGGATTTAGAAACCTGTCATCTTCACTCATTTTTATCATCTCACTTAATTTCTAGGAACCATACAAAGGAGATTACTCCCTGTTCGCTCAATGTTTTGTAGCGTATTTTTGCAAACTTCGGGTTACCTTGCACGGGGTAGGAGAGTTTTGCTTTTGCGACTCTATCTTCCTGTCTTAGATTTTTTTTCGAGTCGTATTTTCCCCACAGGAGTGCTTCCTTTTCTTCTACGAAAAATTTTTTATTAGAATTCTTTTCTTCTTCCCAAAAATTTTTCCCTTCGCTATCCTTCGGCGGATTGTTGAGGCCTACATATCTCCATCTGAAAAGATTTGCATCTCTTCTAATATCTAGGTCTCCCCCCTGGCCGAAAATGCGAATTCTTTCGATCTGATCCGAAGGTATTTTGGAAAAATCAACTTTTTTCTCAATGATAATTTCCGTTATCGTTTCCAAAATTGTAAATGGCATATTCGAAAAATCCCATTTGCTAATGAATTTCTGTAAAATATTTTCTTCTATTTCGCCTCCCCAAATTTGAATATCCTTTTTCGACAATCTCTTTCCAAACCAATCTTCAATTTTTTGAGTATAGTCTGTGGTGCTCATATCTCCGCCTCCCTCTGATTCGGATATAAGTTTTCTATATCTCTTCCAAAATAAGTGTCCTTAGGTGGGCCCATCTTATCTAATCTTCTGAATTTTTGTAATTCCTCATGAAATTTCTTTATCCAAGATTCAACAGGGTTCTCTGTTTCCTTGATTAGTTCTTCAAGTTTCCATGTTTTAGTTTTAAAAATGCCTTCGAAGGAATTGTCGATTTTCAATCCCATTGGGGTAAAGTCATTTGAAGTTGTTCCTATCTTTATTTTTTCATCTTTTACTTTTGTCTTTCCAAACCATTTGTTCTGCCCAAATCCGACCGAGCATAATCCCTCGTTAAGATCTCTTAGAGCGAGCAGTAGCCATCCCAGCTGCCACTCTTTGGGGTTTTCAAGTAGCATGCTAATTTTGAAAGTGGGCTGCCACAGTACTAGGGCGTCAAACTTTGCACCTTCTTTGCCGCCACCCGTAAATCTGTCAATTGCCAAAAAGTCCATTATTTTAATTTCTATTTTATCTGAAGATGATTGATACCCATCTCTTACATACAATCGACTGCCCCTATACGAGCTACCAAAAAGTCTACATGCAAGGCATAGCTGCTCATCCTTTACCTCTTCTTCGGGTGATCCTCTTTTTTCGCGAAATATTATACTACAGGAAGTTAATGGGTCATTTTCGTCAGCGTGAGGATTACACGCCGGGCATCTTTCAAAGAATTCGTTAAGGTCTTTACTATCCAGAGTGGTTAGGCTTCTTGCGATTTTTTCAGCTTGGAATCGTAAAACTCCTCGTAGTGATGAGCCGGGAAGCACAAAATTGCCGTTTTCAATTCTGGGACAAAAATCGAAATCAGAGCGGACTGAACTTAAAATATCATTTATGACAAAGCCGCCATTGAATTGAAGAGTGAACTCAATCTGAGCAAAGGAATTGTAGAGGTAATCGTTATTGGCGATGAGCCCTTTTTCTTTTACGTTTTTTGCTACCCTTTTTTTTGCTTCCTCTATATTGTTGCTTAGCCAGTCTTCATCTTCGATTCCGGTGCTAATCTGGTCATCTTTTCTCAGGAAAGCCATTAATTGATCTGTAGATGATAGGTCTAGGTTATAGACTTTAATATCCTCTAATCTTATGTTACCTAATCCTCTGACTACATCGCCTCCAAGATTGCCTCTTCCAAGTGACCACTCTGAGAGAACGGATGCCAAAATAATTTCATAGTCTTTAATTATATTTTCATCGGTCACATTGTTTTGGAGGTCAGCTCGAAAACTAAATTTTGAATCCTTTTGAATAATTTCGAAATCATATTTTGCTCGTTTTTTACGTGCTGAGGTTTTTGTTTCTCTATCTATGCCTACTCCATCTCTGATTGAAGTTTTTGCATCATTTACTAAAACGGCATCGTGTATCCATACTTTTGAGGCCTCGCCCTTCTCCGCTTCTTCGGTGATACTAATTGATCCGAACAAGCCACAAACACAGCAATCACAGGTTTTCCTCTTTTCCTGTTCAGGCTTGCTTGGTGGAGGTTCAAGTGAGATGCAGTTATTGAAATTCAAATGCGGTGCAATTCTTGTAGCTATTGCTCTTAATGTTCCCGCAATCGTGGTTCCAGGAATAATAATTTCATTTAGGGTATTTCTAAATATTGGTAGGTCTGTAGTTTCGGTTGTATCCCCAATACCTATGTGGATTCCAGTTAATGCCCTCAAATTTCCGGTTATTATTTTCTTTATCACTTTTCTACCTCCTTTGCTGAGACTGCTATAAAATCTGCCAACATTTCCATAGCTATGTTTTTCAAATATTCCCTCAGGCTCTCATCCTCTCTCTGTAATCCCTTTGAGAGTTCCTTAAGCGAGTTTAATAATGCATCTAGACCTTTCTTTCCATCCTCTTCCAAAAACTCCTTCTCATCTCTATAGACATTCTTCTTTTTTATTAAATCTTGTAAAGGATTTTCGAGGATGTGAAACTTATCTACCATTTCCCTAATTTCTTCAATGGTCTTATCTGTGTTAGCTCTGAGAAACCTAGATACAGACACCCATTTGCGATCCATAAAATTCTTTCGGTTTATTTTATCTAAGTATTTTTTCCACCATTCTTTAAAAATTTCAATACTCATTTTTTCGATTTTCTTGATACGCATAAATTCTGGCAGATGAATACCTTCCATTACGCCTTCATTTTTACTGTAAACAGGATGGTTAAAGGCAACTCTTCCAAAACCTTCTTCCCTTCTCAGGCCTATACCTTCTTTTTCTATCTCTCCGAGACGCTTCAAAATCTCGTCTTTGTTATCTGGACTTTTTAATTTGAAACAAATACTTGACCCTGCGGTTATTCCAAAATCTCTCCATTTCGGCAGACCCAAGTAAGTATTGAAACCATCTACGATTTTTGATTTAACATATGTATTAGTTATTTCTTTTATATCTATGTTCAACTCTAGCAACTCTTTCAATGATTTCTCATATTCTTTGTCTAATAGTTCTTTGTGTAGTGTGAGAAATCTCCCCCAACAATCCATTAAGATGGCATCCGTGATAAAAGTCATTGTGATGGGTTGTGTTAAATCTATTACTCGTTCCCCTAATGGCTTTCCAAGAAAGATGTTCTCAGGATTCTCTTTGGATTGCAACCAAACTTTTACCTTTCCGTAACCTCGAGAGGACGCTTTTCCAAGCCGCAACTCAAACGTAATGTTTTCATTACTCTCATTTATCCTTATGAGATTAACAAAATTTACCCAATCTTCAATTTCTATAAGCCCAACGAAATATTGTCCTGACTCAACGGATATGTAACCGAATAAAACTCCTTCCTTTGTTTTTCCAGTTGCAGGGTTAATAGCAATATGCATTTCTTCTCTAAGTACAACATTAATTTGCTTTTGACCTTCCAAAATTGGTAAAAATTTATTTAAAGGAACGAGTGGAGTTTCAATACCTTCTTTTGAACATACTCCACAATTCGGTGGTTCGACCACATCAGTTGCATAGCCTTTTATCCCATGCTCATACTTTTCTGGATGTTTTTTGCAGGTTAAAAAGTCTTGTGGTGATGGTATTGATGGATAAATATAATCCTCGAGTTTCCAAGCGGGATAAAGCGGACTTACTTTGACCTCGCCCTTACGAAAGAGTTTGATGAATTTCTCATAAACTTTATTGTCGTTCAGATCTAAGCTCTGTGCTATCTTCCATGCTAGAGCGCCTAGCAATGTGTAACCGGGGATATAGATATTTGTGTGGTATCTGTTCCCAGATTCGCTTTTATCAGCTATAAGCAGAGGTTCTTCTGTGAGTAGAATTATGTTAAAACTTTTCTTTTGGGTTTTGTCTCCTTTAAGCTGGATTAGATTGAATTGCTCGGTGATTTCTATATCCTTATTTTCTAACCATCTGGTTTTGAAAGTATCAAGTAGGTAATCTTCTGGAGAACTATCTTTTAAATCTGGACTAGGCGTTACATCAATGAGATGAATTTGGCAGCTTCCCTTACCCCTTCTGCGAGATGCGCCTAAATTTCTTATCACTCTGAAGGCTGCTGCTATGAATGATGCTTCTTCTAAAGTTTGTTTTTCATTGGATTCATTACTTACTGTGAAAACAAAATTCGTTCCTTTACCTGCTGTTTCATCTCTGAATAGCTTTCTTGCTTCTGAGGTGCGTGTTCTTGGATTCACTCTGCTACGCCAGAGTACTTTTTCAGGAATTGCTTTTGAATCTCCTATTTCTGCAGAGGAAATCTTCCATTTTTTAGGATAAGCGGGTGTTCCTAGGATTCTACAGATTGGGCACATGGAAATAATATCGTTCATAGAACAGTAGGAAACATCAAAATCCCCATCAGATTGTTCACATTTCTTATATTTTCCCAGTAAAGGTGTTTGGAGTAATTCCCACATACCTTGCCGAAGAAGTCCACTAAGCGTTGTGCCCCTAATAACTGGAAGGTCATCTCTATCTCTTAAAATCAAGGAATCTATTATTCCCTTCCCAAAACCTGTGCCGATATGGTAATCTGACAAAAGAGTTATTTTGAACGTGAGTTTCATTTTTCACCCTCCTCGTATTTCGATGTATTAAATCCAAGATCATAAGCAAAATCCCAAGCACGCAGCAAGTCAGGAAGCTGATGGCAATAATATTCACCTTCAAACAACAACCAGTTATGCTTCTCTTTAGACTCTCCGAGTTCACTTAACGCAATTTCCACGGTTTTTCTTAACACATCATCCAATCTTTTTAAGATTAAATCTCTTTCCGGTATCCATTCGAATTCCAGCTTCTCACCCAACTTACTAAGAGTTCCTTCTAATTTTTCCACTCTTAAGAAGAGGTCTTCTATTTGCGTTCTTCTTGTTCCAGGTAGATCCTTCAGTGAGTATCTATACTTTATCAACTTTTTAAGTTCTTCAAGTGTGTACGCTGGAAAACCTGCAACGATTTTCTTTTCTTTTTCTTGGGTTATAACAAGCTCATTTCCCGTAACTATTGTGAATGCAACTATCGAGCGTTTTTCTTTGTTTGCCCTTTTCTTGGCTGCTTTCAATAGTTTTTCTCCGAGTTCATGAGCAACTAAATAAGGAAACTTACCTTTGCAAATTATCACGGATACAGAAATTGTAAGTGGATCCTTAGTTTTGATCCCAATCTCCTTTAAGGTTTTATTCATTTTTTTCTCGAATTGCTCGCAGAATTTTAGCGAGAAATCGAGTCCCCACTGGGCAGGCGAAAGCATAAAAACATCGTCGCCGGCAAGGATGAGGGGAAGCACAGGAACGAAGATTAAGTTTTCACTCGATTCTTTTAGGTGTTTTCTCTGATTTTCCAAAAGAATTTTTGTCGGTTCCGCCAATGACTCATTAATTACATTCTTTAACTTATTGGAGAGATTTTCCAATTGGCTAAAACTATTACACGAGCTGAAGATTGTACCCATATTGTTGACATCAGCAACGATATAAGCGACGTATTTTCTAGATTCAATTTTTGCAATTTCATCCACATCTTGTATTTCAAAATCAGTTTCCCGAGAGCCCTTACTTATGTAATCTAAAAAATCGCGGAGAAATATTTCGTTAATTTTACCTCTTGCTTCTGTCTTATTATGACATACTTCGCATAGATAATTTT
>DXJA01000254.1 GCA_019056875.1 Candidatus Jordarchaeum madagascarense | reverse complement strand
TCATGGCAGCGTAGGCGAAGAGGCATGCAGGAAACAAGGAAAATCCGAAACCAAAACAGGCGAAACCCTAATTAACAAAACCTAAAAAATCGAACGAATCTACATCGCCGCTAAATCAATAAAGTTTCCTATGAGTAATAAACTATTAGAAGTTGAATAGAAAATAAATAAAGAGTAAAAAAGTTTTAGGGGAAGGAATCAAGAATCACGTCGGTTATGTGCAGGACTTTTTTACCTTTATTCTTCTTTCTTGATGTGTAGCTGAAGTTGAAGGCGCAAAATGCGCATGGTGAAACTAATGTATCATTCTTCATCGAGTCTAATATTTTGGTTGCTATTTCTAGAGATAGGTCTCTGAAAGCGGATCTTACGCCTGAGCCTGCTCCGCAACAGTTTGCTTTCTCTCTGTTATCCTCGAATTCCACTATGTTCGCTCCACAGGCCTTTAGTAATTCTCGGGGCTCCTCATAAATACCCTCAGCTCTTCCCAAGTGGCAGGGATCATGATAAGTTATTTCTCTTTCCACCTTTTCCAGTTTTAATTGTCCCTTTTTCAGCAGATCATATAATACTTCTACGATGTGATAAACTTCAAAATCCACCTTTCCCAATACTATCGGATAGTAATTCTTGAAGCATCTGTAGCACCCCGCACAGGGAGTGATGATTCTTTTTATTCCAAGCTTCTTGAATTTCTCCGCATTCTCCCGGAATTTCTTTTCCGCAAGGTCTACTCTTCCAGACTCGAAAAGATAGGTGCCACAGCACCCCTCGTCCTTTATTACTCTGAAATCAACCCCCGCCTTTTTCAGAACTTGATAAGCTGAACTAGCGGAATCCTTAATCAAGTAAGACTCGAGACAACCCAGATAGAGAAGATTTTCTGAATCCTTCTCTACGTATTCTTCAGGCATCCATTCCAGTCTAGTTTCCGGGTCTCCGTTAACCGAGTTATCCTTCTCCATAATTCCGCCAATTATTCTTTCGTGGGCCTCAAGAGGACCAAGTCCCCTTCTTACAAGTTCTTTCTTAGCCCCATCAACAATCTCGGAAACCGGTATCTCATAAGGGCAAACTTTGTCACACCTTTCACAGCATAAACAGCTATATAAGCTCTCAACCTCTTCTTGAGAAACCTCCTCACCTTCAAACACTTTCTTAGATATTCTGAGTCTAGAGATCGGGTCTAGCAAATCGTTATTAGTTTCAGTGTAAGTGGGACACATGTCAACACACTGTTCGCATTCAATACAAGAGTCAATAAACTCTAACAATCTTTTTCTATCAAACAAAATCTTCACCCTACTCTAAATGTAATCTCAATATACACTCAATAAAGAACCCAAACATACGTAAATAATTATTACGTATAAGCTATTCGGTTACATAAAAATCAAAGAAAAAACAGATATAGTTTTTGAAGATTAAAAAGAAAGGATAGACAGATTATATTTTTTGTTTAAAAATTGGAAAAATTAAAGGCATATTTAGGTTTTTACAGTGACATTTACCGGAATTCCCCTTCTTACAGACTCTGTGACCGTACAGTAATTCCTAAATATGGCAATGCAACGATCCTGGTTTTTCGCTGTAGCCTCTCTTTTAAATTGGGGATTAAGTGTAACGTCTATTCCGGTTACTCTTAGATAGCCTTCAACACGCGATATTTCTGCTTTAACATTAGCTGTTAGACTGGTTAGCTCGGCTTTGACTTTGGACGCGCAAAAGGTGAAGGAAGAAGAGAGACACGAACCAACAGCAGCTGCAAGAATATCTGAAGGTGCAGGTGCTTCATCATCACCCTCGGTTTCTGAAGACGCATCAACCATAAATTGGTGTCTACCCCTAATATGGATATCATATTTCAATCCGCCAATCCATTTGAGTTCTACATCTATAATCTGTTTTTTTGACATTAAAACAACCCCTTATTTAGCATTAAACAGTTTAAATAACTAGTTTAAATCGAACCCAGCATTTTTTAAACAATAGTATAGAAGTAGCTATGCATAAATACCTTTTTGAATTACCCTCCCTTTGGATTATCTCGAAGAGGTCAAGCTTCTATAAGCTACGTCTGAAAAGAAAAGAATGTTCTAAACAAACACGTTAAATAAAGAATAAAGATTTAATCCAACATAAGAGAAGTACGCGGAATTTTAGTCATAAATATTTAGTACCTTTCTCAGAGTTTCTAATACCTGCGCAGAAAAAGCGTTATCTTTCCTATCATCATTAAATTCTTTACAAAAGTTCATTGCGAAAACAGCCAATTCATATACTATTCTATTTAACGCTCTTCCCTTTGGAGTTAATTCATATTCTATGGAAACAGGAAAAGTGTTTGAAACCTTTTTTTCAATAATACCATTCTCTCCCAATTCCTTTAAACGCTCAGATAATACTTTACCACTCAAATCCGGGTTTGACTTGAGGAAATCGTTAAAATGTTTTTTACCAAAAAACAAGTCTCGAACTATTTCAAATGTCCATTTTTTCCCAATGTACTCTAATGCTGTTTCAATTGGACATTTTTGAATGTGTACCAAGAAGGTCACCTAGTTACAAAGTGGTCACAAAATATTTAAATATTACCTAAATATACTGAGTTATAATTTATCAGTAAGTTACTAAAAGTAACTTCAAAAAATTCAAAAATGCAGAAAATGAAAATATCATAGTTTAAATAGGTCGTGATTTTTTGAGTATGAATACAAAAGTGGAAAATTGGAGGGATATTGGAAAGTCTTTAGAGGAATTACTTAGACCTCAAACCTATCCCCTAGCAGTAAAATTAGTGAAGGATGAATCCGAATTTCCCGAGGGAACGAGAAGACCCGAGCAAAAAATTGCTGTTTGTCAAGGTTTAACCTTGAGTCGCAGATTCGGTTCTACCATGGGAATAACCGAGAAAGATAGCGGATGCCCGGCAGCGAGCCTAAACTACGGCTGGACCAAAATCGCTGACGAATCCATGATGCTACAGTTCTTTTTAGGAGCAGGATACGTCTCTAACGAGACCGCAGCAAAAACACTCCTTGAGAACATGGATCGTTTAGAACTAGGAAAGTATAGAGGAGTAGTTATCTCCTCCCTAACACGAACAAAAATTGCCCCAGATGTCATTCTAGTTTACGGAAACCCCGCCCAGATCATGCGGCTCATTCAGGGGGCAATGTACAAAGAGGGGAAGAAGCTGAAAATCGAATTGCTTGGACTTGCTGTTTCCTGCACCGGAGGGATTATTCGCGCATTCAACACTGGCGAATGTCAAGTGGCGATACCGGGAACCGGTGACCGCGCTTTTGCACTAACCTACGACAATGAAATGCTTTTCGCAATCCCCGCAGCGAAAGCAGAAGAAATCATTTCGGGAATGAAGGGGCAACGACTCGTGAAATATCCTATTCCCACACCTCTACTGATGCCACCGCCATTCCCTGGTCTTTAATTTAATTGGCACTTTCTTTACTCCTCTCACTTTTTTCTGTGCTATATCTGACCGTAGTACTATATAAACTCATAGTAAATTAAATAAATAT
>DXJA01000253.1 GCA_019056875.1 Candidatus Jordarchaeum madagascarense | reverse complement strand
CAAATTTTAAGAATAATATTGTGATACAATTTTTATTAAGTCATAAAACATCACAAAACCTGCAACAGTCGCAGACATGCCGCACCTTTAATCCGATCAACTTTCACATACGACGTTTCCACATCATCCCCGATTTTCATCACATAAAAAACAAAACATCAGAATATTCCAAGATTATGATTTATTGCTTGAATTGTTAGCTCCAAAGGCTTTGGGACAAAATTGTTGGTTTCTCTTTCTTTCTTAAAATCCCTTCGCTAGAACGTTGAAACTCATTCTAACCGGGTGAAGCCCCACACCCTCTATCCCGTCCGCGAAAACTTCCGGGAATGCCTTCCTCATTATCGCGGCGGGGTGGGGGGGCGCGAGAATAAATGGGGGGGGTGAGTTTGTAAGGGAGAATTGGTGTCTTTCGAATGTGAAGGATGTGTCGTTCAAACCCGGCGGCGGACAAGTCCTTTAAACAAGAGTTAAACTAATTTTGTCCCAAAGCCCTCCAAATATGAAAATATTTAAAAATTATTGTTCTGGAAAAGAATCACTAGAGTAGTGCAGGAATTGAACCTATGGCAAAAGTCAAAGTTTACTCGACGCCAGAATGCCCGTATTGTAAAATGGTAAAGGAGTTCTTGAAGAAAAAGGGCGTAGATTTTGAGGATATAGATATTTCCTATGATGAGGAAGCGGTAAAGGAACTGTTCAAAAAATCTGGACGATTTGATGTTCCCCAGACCGAGATAAATGGAAAAATGATATTGGGATTCGATAAAGAAGCCATAGAGAAGGAACTAGAAAATATGTGATCCATGAATCTAAAAAAATAGGTTAGAGTTTTGGATTATACCTTTCCAACGTTTATTCCAGAAGCTTTTTATTACTGCAAATTTTTTGATACAAAGAGTGGTTCAGTGATAAATTATGAATTTAGAGAAATACAAGCAAATTATGGATGAGGATTTTACAAAGGACGCTGATTTTATAGATAAAATAATTAAAAATCTAAATTTGGATAAAGGTTCTAGGATATTGGATATAGGTACTGGTCTAGGTGCAATGTCAATACTGCTTGCGATAAATGGTTTTAATGTTTTGACTGGGCAACCCGAAGAAGATCCTGAATGGGAGGAACATGAGAAACATCACTGTGAGCACGAGCATGAACATTGTCATGGTTCTGCAATGTTTGATTGGAGGGAAAAAGCCAGGGCGGTTGGTGTAGAAGATAGGATAAAATTTCAGTATTTGAATGCTGAATCTCTTGATTTTCCTGATGATTCATTTGACGCCATATTTATGTATGATACTCTTCAGCACATTAAAAATAGAGAGAGGGCTCTTAACGAGTGTTTAAGAGTTTTGAGAGCAAGTGGTTTAATCTGTATTATAGAATGGAATGAAAAGAGCATTAAGGATACTGAAGAAAAATATGGATTTACGATTGATTATATCGATCCTAGAAAGATTCTTAACAGAGAGGACTTTTCAATTGAATTAATCCAAGCAGATCTAGTTAATATTTTTATATTAAGGAAAAATTATTGAGAAACTATAGTTTGATTATTTCCCCAGCCCTTATTGGCCAGACCCAGCCGTACTTCTTTTTCTCAACCCCTCTCTCTCTTAGGTCTTTTTCCAAATTTTTTTTCGATTCTTCTATTATTTGCTCTGGATCGTAGAGGATTATTCCTTCGGTGAGGGCGTCCATAATGTATCCCGTTCTCGCTCCTACTAGACGGGAGAGTTCTTCAGGGGGCATCCAGAATCCTTGGACGCGGCCTCCCAGTCTCAACTCCGGTACCAGCTTGGCCTTCAGCGTTAGTCTTTCGCTTATGTTTTCGGGAATTCCTTTGATTAGTACTATTAGGTCTATGTCGCTCTCATACTTTTTTAATGGTTTCGCTTCTCCCCGGGCGACACTGCCGAAGAGGAGTACACCTGTGATTCTTTCATCGAAGTGGTGGTGAAGCTTATCCAAGTATTCTTCGATTACAGGAATATACTCTTTTTGCTTAATTTCCTCCAAATTCTTTAGAAGCATTATGCACTACCTCCTCAACCTCGGAGACTAGTTCAGCCAGCTCCTTGGGGAGTGTTGGAATCGTTTTAAAAAAAGCGCAGACCGCCTCAAGACTTTTTAGAGCGTTTCGCAGAAGAATCTCAGTTAACTGTTTGCGATAAATTTCTGAGGGGGGAAGGATTTCGTACTCGGTCTCCCATCCGTACCTAGGCATTGTTCTTTGTTCTTCTAGAGAACTCGCGTATGCAACTAGATTTACCAGTAATTCGATTTGCCTACGACTCAGGTCAAGCCTCTTAACGCTATTGGCATCACTCAGAATGTTCTCAGAAATTATGTGTGAGGGAAAGTGGGTTTTCTCAAACTCTACGCCGAGAATGCTGAGAACAGCCTTACCAGCGTTCTCCACGGATAGCTGAGACCTGAAGACACAGTCAGAGTAGTCCCCCAACCCGTAGCTCCTTACACATCGACGGAGGTCATCTAGAGCCATTCGAAGCCTACCCAAAGCTCTATCAGAATTCATCAACTAGACGCACCACTTCAGAAACAAGAACACACCCAAAAGAAATAAGCGTTACGGAAAGGGACGACTAAAAGAAATTTAGGCTTCCTAAATAGTGAATTTTAAATATCGAATAAAGACTAATCATTATCAGATTTGTGATTTAGAAATGAAGAGGGAAACTGCTTCAAGTTGAATAGGAGAATTTTGAAAATGAAGTTAGGCAGAATTGAAAAATGGTTTATGAATAGGCCGGGACATGCTAAACATGTTATTAAGCGTGCTGAAAAATTATTGAATTTTGTAGAGGTGAAGGAAAATCAGCGTTTTCTTGAGGTAGGATGTGGTAGTGGGGCCGTTTCTAAACATATTGCTGAAAATTATCATCTTAACACTACTGGAACAGACTTGGATGCAGATCAGATTGAGCTTGCGCT
>DXJA01000252.1 GCA_019056875.1 Candidatus Jordarchaeum madagascarense | reverse complement strand
CGTGGCCACAATGACGGGCTTGCCGGCTTTGTTGCACTTCTCGATTATCATCTTCTGTGCCTCAAAAGCTCAAGGGAACATTAGTTGAGTAGAAATCCTTAATTATACTGGGTATCATTTCTTAGTCTTGGATTTTTTTCTAGGTTTTTTCGCCACTTTGTCAAGTTCTTCGCCAAACTTATTAATCAAAGAAGTCATCCTAGCCAAAACAACGCCAACCCTTTGATCAGTATAAACAGCCAAAATTGTTTCCTCAGAAACACGCATAATTATAAGAGCCCTATCATTAATATTCACAGTAATGTTCGAACCTACACTCATAGCTGGAAAGCCGGGAACAAACATATCCAACCGCTTCCCAATATCCGAAGACATATCCGAATAAAGCTTCTTACCATCAACAGTGACAAGAGCCAGCCCTCTCGCGGTAACAGCCCCCAATATTCTAAGCTCATTTTTAATATCAGCAACTATACTAACAATTTTGTCCTGCTGACCCATAAAATCACCAGAAAGTATTCTGCTCCATAAATCTTAAAAAAAGACTATTAAATATTATGCTTAAAAAATTATGCAAAACCAAAAACCCCCTAAAAAACATCATAAAACCGAAAATAAGGGATAAAAAAGAAAAAATTAACGAGTCAAAATATGCACACAACCAACAGAACCAGTATTATCCCTTCCCACACCAATGTTATGCGTCATCCCCACATTGACGTCGGCTACCTGAATCTTGCCTGCTTGTCCCCTGAGCTGCTCAAAAATCTCAGCAATCTGAGCAACCCCCGTGGCACCAATGGGATGACCCTTCGCTAGGAGACCGCCTGAGGGATTCATAGGCTTTTCCCCCTCCAGTGTCGTTACTCCTTCACGAATCAGTTTATGTCCCTGACCCTTCTCACAGAAACCAAGATCCTCGTAGTTAATGACCTCTGTAACGCTGAAGCAGTCGTGAATCTCACCCACATCAATATCCTTAGGCTCAAGACCCGCCATCCTATAGGCCTGCCTACTGGCATCCTTACTCGCCGGAAAACTAGCCAGAGCCTCATCCTCACCCAGCTGCCAACTATCAACAGACAAACCACTACCCCCCACAAAAACAGGGGTGTCAGTGTACTTTTTAGCCAGCTCAGCCTTACAAACTATGACAGCAGCAGCACCATCAGTTACCGGGCAGCAATCAAATAGTCCGAGGGGCCATGATATTATGGGTGCTTTTAGTACTTGTTCTATTGTTACTTCTTTTCTGAAGTGGGCGTGGGGGTAGAGTGCTCCGTTGTGGCGGTTTTTTACGGATATGAGTGCGAAGTCTTCTTTGGTGGAGCCGTATTGGTGCATGTGGCGTGTGCCTCTTAGGCCGAAGAAGGAGGGCATGGTTCGTGCTCTTCTCATCCAGATGTCTTTGATTCCTGCTAGTTTTATTAGTCCTCCTTTTTCGTCGTGCATTTTTTCGTATCCTATTATTATTGCGTTGTCGTATACTCCTGCGGCTATGGCGAAGCAGGCGTTGCGGAATGCGTCGTTTCCTGTGGCGCAGGCGTTTTCTACTCGTGATACGGGGATTTTGAATAGTCCTGTGGGTTGGGCTAGTGTTACTCCGGTGAATCTTCCTCTGAGTGTTCCCAGCCATGCTGCTTGTATTTCGTGGGGGTCGATTCCGTTGTCTACGCTTTGCAGTGCGTTTATGTAGGCTTCTTCCATCATCATTTCTGGGCTTTTATGGTATAGTACTCCGAAGTCTATTAATCCTGCTCCGATTACTGCGATTTTATTTTTCATTTTGTTTCATCTCGTCTATTTTTTTTTACGGGTTTTACTTTGAAGGAGTGTACGTAGTATCCGTCCTCTTCGTATATTTCTCGGTAGTCGAGTTCTACTTCCATTCCGATTTTGATTTCGTCGGGTTCGCACTCGGATACCATGGCGTATATTCTTCCCCCGCCGTCCATTTCTACTATTGCCAGGGGGATTGGGGTTTCGAATTCTGAGGGTAGTGCGTGGGCCACCACGTAAGTTAATATTTTGCCTCGGGGTCCTAGTGTGATTGTTTCGAATTCTGAGGGGGCTTTTTTACACTTGGGGCATACTCTTCTTTTTTCGGGGTAACTCACGTAGCCGCAGTTTTTGCATTTATAAGCTTCCATGCGGTTGTTTTGCTTAAAATCTCTCCATAATGGGGGTGTTATCATTTTTGACCTCTTCCAATATTTTTAATCGGTTCGGGGTATTATTCTGTTTTGCCTGAGGTGTGTGAAATAGTCTACGTACTTTTTGTTTTCCTTATACCTTTTAACCGGAGTTGACTTTTCTCTTTTGTGGTTTACTTCTTCTTTTACTGTAAAGCTTAGGGCGTCACTGGATCCGGAGCCGTAGGAAACCGCTAATATTTTTTGTCCCGGTTCTGCTTGGTCCAGAATTGCGGATAATCCTATTAGAATAGATGCGGAGCCAGTGTCACCAAAACTTTCTAGTGTCGTGCCGGTGTTGAGTTGTTCTGGTGTAAAGCCCAGTTTTTTTGAGGCTTCGGTTATCATTCTGCTTTCCTGTTGTTGAAAAACTGCGTGTTTGAAGTTTTCTGTTTTGGCTCCAAGTTTTTCCATAAGCCCCTTTGCAGCCTTTACCACGTGTTCTACGTACCCGTATTGTCTTATGAAACCAGTATCGCCAAACGTTGGATATTTTGATTCCACATTTTTCCACTTGTCGGCGAAACCGGTGGTGTAGAAAAAGCTGTTTTCGTATTCGGCTATCACTCCATTATTGCTTAATACGAGGGCCCCCGCCCCAGATCCTGCGGTATATTCAAAATTGGTTCCGGGAGCTCCCACCAGAATATCGCTTCCGACAATCAGAATGTTATCGAGCCTTCCAGATTTTACTGCATCCAGACCCGCTTGCAGCGCGGCTATACTTGCTCTGCACGAAGCACTGAAATCCGCGGCTTCCGCCTTGTCTGGTAGACTAAGGGTGTTTGCTAGGTGAGCTGCTAATGATGCTTCGGAATAAGGACTGGACACTGTTCCCAGATATAATGCGTTGATGTCACCGGGTTCTACGCCCGCGTGGCTGATAGCACTTTTACAGGCATTGTAAGCTAATGTTAATACGTTTTCGTCAAAATATGCTACAGCCTTTTCTCCGGTAAGCCGTGAGTCTGATTTCCAAGCCGCTGCGATTTCACTTTGCTTAAGTCTGTATAAAGGGATATAAACCCCGTAACCGCTTATTCCTAACAATGTTTCGTACCTTCCAAAATTTTTTGTATTCAATACCGTAAGATTATCGTTCGACCAATATAAAACGCTTTAATATATGCGTATATAGGAGATAACTTTAATTCTTATGAATTTCGCCTATTTCATATTTAAATTAATCCCTGAATCTGATTTTTAGTTCTTTAGAAAAAATTAGGATTGGTAATTTCCAGTATGGCTATTTCTGAGAAAGTTTAGAGTGTTTTTTGTGCCGATTCGGCCATCTCTTGTAGCACTGCTTTTGGATCCTTCGCTTTTACCACACCTGAGGCTAAGAGCACCCCTCTTGTTTTTAACCTAATTGCTGCGGCCACATCTTCCCCAGTGCTAATTCCGGCTCCGCAGAGAGGAACCACAGCGGGATTAACTTTTTGCATTAGTTCAACCGCTTTCGTGACAACTTCTGGCTCTGCCGTGGAAACCGAAATCCCTGTGCCGATCAGGGCCGGTGGTTCATAGGCACAAAAGTCGGGTGAAAGAGCGCAGATTGAGGCACTGACCTCGGGGTTATTGGAGCAGACTATAGTTTTGAGGTTTGCTTCTTTCGCTCTTCTTATGGCCTCATCAATGTCTGCTAGTATAAGCCTGTGTTCACTATGGTTTATAAGAGTCCCCTTAGCTCCGGCCTCAGCCACCGCTTCTGGTAGAATGTAACCAGTGTGAGAGCCCGGTGTAAAGGGATCTATGTGTTGTGCAAAAACGGGAATGTCTACTTTGCTTGCTATTAATCCTATATCTGATTGCTGTGGGGCGACAATGATGCATATCCCCGTGTCGTTTGACACTTCTTCCGCGGCTTTGGCGATTTCAAGTCCCTTTTCACCAACACTTTCCAAATAGGTCTTAAAATTTACTGCGATTACAGGAAGGGTAATCTTCATCATTTCGTTCCTCCAAACAATGTTGTTTTAAATCAGATAACATTCTTTATATAGTTTTTTGGAGTTAACACTCTATTACCGTTTTTGCGGGGAAATATTTTGCTACGTTTTTTTCACGAGTGATACCTAGATTAGTTGCTACGGGATCACATTTTGTTCTCAACAAAAAAAAGACATCCATTGGGTGATATCCGTTTGGGTGTGAACCGGTCATAGTTTCAAAGTGGCCCATCCCCTTCGCGATTATTAAATCGGAATTGCGGTAATGATCTAAAAAATTCTCTGAACACTCCGCAAGTATTAGACCCACGGTATCCGTTCCTATTGTTATTACCTGATTAGCTGCTTTGATCATGTTTACCGCTTGAGCATCCTCAAGAGTGGCGTCGTTCAAAATTGGTTTATCTTTAACTGCAACCGTGACTTCTGCTCCGAGTTTTCTTAACTCTTTTACCAAGAGAACATCCAAAGCTATTTCGCCTGCGTTATCCGTCAAGTATAGGATTCTGGTTCCGGGTTTAACTTTCTTGAACAATATTGGTATGTCATCAATAGCTAATTCCTCTTCCGCCTTCTCCAAGAGTTTGGATATTTCTTCGAGATTAAATTGGTGACCCAGAACATCGAACTCGATTATGTTTCCAACTACGGACGCTACACAAGCCATTCTGAATCTTTTATATTCATCAGCCTCTCTATCAATGATTTTTTCTAGGTCAGAACGCAACTCTAAGGCTACTTTATTGGATTTTATCTTCTGCTCTTGGTAGGGATCCGGGCAGCCGGTTATTCTTTTTATTGCACGATCTCTACGTGTGCCAATGTATGCGGGTACCAAGTGCATGGGATGATTTTGTTCATTTATTATATTGTTAATGATGCTCAAAACTTCCTTCATGGCCTGTAATTGAATATTGGTATCATTAGTTGATTTTTGTATTTGTCGGTAAGCACGGGTTAGGAGGCAGAGGATACAAACTGGTTTAATATTCATAGTATAACGCCCTTAAACTTGTGAAATTAAAAGATTAAAAAAATTTAGTATTAGAATTCAAAGAAAGTTCTTTCGTCTTTAATGAGACTTTACCAAGTGGACTCTTTATTTGATGCCCAGAAAAATTTCACCTACATCGTTTCTATTGGCAGTTTGTTTAAAACCTGATTTCCCTCTTCTGTTATCAGTATAGTTTCTTCGATTTTCAAACCACCGAATTCGGGTATGTAAATTGCGGGTTCTAGGTTCAGTACCAGACCTTCCCTAATGAGTTCTGAGTTGTTTAATGAGATTATGGGAGGCTCATACTGGTCTAAACCTATTCCATGTCCAATGGGATGTATAAAGAAGGGTTCATAGCCTTTCTCTTTTATCACTTTTCTAGCCGCTATATCTAATTGACCTAGGGCAACACCCGGTTTAGCGTATTGCAGGGCATTATTGAGAGCCTCTTTTACAACCTCGAAAATCTCTTTATGCTTTTTGTGAGGACTTCCGGTAAAGATTGTTCTTGCCACATCTGCACAATACTCGTTATAGGAAGCAGCAATGTTTATCAATACCAGCTCATTTTCTTCAATTTTTTTAGCGCCCGCAATCGCATAGGGATAAGCAGATTTAGAGCCAGAGACCACCACGCCCTCAAATAGAGCCCTTTGAGAACCCGCCTTACGGAGAGCGCTCTCAACCTCTACCGCAACTTGAATCTCAGTTGTCCCCGGACTGATAATTTCTATAGCGGTCCTCAAACCCTTTTCAGCAATCTCCAATGATTTCTGAATATTCTCGATTTCCATAAGATCCTTGTACATCCGCATTTCCCACACACTTTTTGAAATGTCTTTGAAACCTACCTTAGGCATCTTTCTCTTTATGTCTTCGAATTGGGAGACTGAGAGATGGGAGAGATCAACACCAATCATACTCTCACTCAAATCTTTTTCCTCAATTATTGCACTAATTGAATCAATAACGCTGTCCACTTTCTCGTTCTTTTCATCGGTCTTGAGGGGATGCGGATAATAGCATCGAACATCATTCACCCATGAGGTCTCAGCCGCTCTATCCAATTCTATACGGGAAACAGTAAGCGTTACTTCATTATCTCCAGAAATTATAACCGCACTGGGAACATCAAATGAAGGAGTATAGAATCCTGTTAAATAGTAAACAGTTTTAGGCTCCATAATCAGTAAAGCGTCAATCTCTTCACTGACAAGTATTCTTCTAGCTTTATCAAAACGCGTAGAATAAACCCTCATCGATAATCACCGAACCGCTAAGAGGTTCTTTCTAATTAACATTTAAATCAGTAAGTAACGCTCAAAAACCTTACGGCTATTACTCAGAAATCTATTTTAAAACTATCATTATTAATAAAAATAGAAATCAGTAAAATACTAATACCATGCTTAAAAGCTATTAACAAGATTTTAATAAAAACACCCGAATATCGTACACAAATAAAATTATAACCACTAAAAAAACGAACTAGAATATAACCGGATAGAAACTCAGAGTATTGATTCACAGATGGTTAATTGATCCAATTTTCAGACAAGATAACCTATTTGAAACTTAACGGAGGGAAAATAAAATAGGCAAAATGGTGGTCTTAACCATAAAAATTCCTGAGCAACTCTTAGAAGAATTGAACAAAAAAGTTAATCGCGGTAAACGTTCCGCCTTTATAAAGGAAGCCATAATAGAAAAGCTGGGACAAAAACCTGACGATGAAGCAACAAGTTTGAAGAATGAAGTCAACCAACTAAGATCAAGAGTAATAAAACTTGAAAGAGTCATCAAAAGAGAAGAACCAATTAATGATACAGAATCTGATAAAGAGAACCTAAAACAGCTCCTCAACCAATCATGCGAAGACGAGACAGACAAACTTATAATCAATCAGCTAATAGAGTTTGAAGGCGCCACCACCAAAGAATTAGAATCAGCAACAAACCTTAAACGGCGACAAATACTCAACCGAATCAAAAAAATAGCAATTAGAACAGAAGAAAAAACTGGAAAAAAAATAATCCAATTCAAGCGCACCAAGGACAACGGGAAAAAACAAGCATGGTGGATTGATCTGACCCCATTAACAGAGTAACCAAAATAGCTAAAAACATCCTAGTTCTACATACATAAATCGAATTGAAATAAAAAGCGGGCTTGTAGTCTAGCTGGATAGGGCGCCGGCCTCCGGAATCGAACAAGGATGGAGACAGCCGGATATCGAGGGTTCAAAAGGGTACTAAAATCTTAGTACTCTGAAGATCCCTTCAAGCCCGCCACTCTCTAAAAATTTTCTAAAAATTTTAGAAAATGGATAAAAACATAGGGGAATATCCTCTATTTGAGAATTGAGTAATTTTAGTATTATAGGAATTCTGAAAGCGGTGGATAGGCTTTATGCTCAAAGAAACAAGAGAAAAAATTATTGAGGCAATATGCAATGCCTTCCAATCACTGGGAATCGAAAAGGCGGTCTCAACTGAAGAAGTGAGTTCAAGTCTAGAACAACCCCCCGATCCAAAGTTAGGCAATTTATCATCTTCAATAGCTTTTCGCATCTCGAAGAGTCTCAAACGTAAACCAATCGATGTCGCACAACAAGTGGTTGAAAAAATAAAGGCTTCAGAACTACCTCTCGTCCAAAAAATAGAAGTTGCACCCCCGGGTTACATTAACTTTTACTTTGATGATTTGAAACTCACGGAAACCGTTATGAAAAGGGTTTTTACAGAAGGGGGAGCTTATGGGAGATTGAATTTTGGAAATGGTGAAAAGGTTTTGGTTGAACACACGGCAGTTAATCCAACCAAGCCTTTACATATCGGTCACCTGAGAAACGCCATTCTGGGCGATGTGGTAGTAAACCTGCATAAGAATTGTGGATGGAAAGTTGAGATACAGAATTTCATAGATGATTTGGGAAGACAGGTTGGAGTGCTAGTCTGGGCGTTCCTTAATAATATACACTTAGAGGTGCCTAGGGAAAAGGACACTAAACTCGACTTTTGGTATGGGCTTATCTATGCCAGGGCCGCGCAGCTTCTCAAAGAAAAACCTGAATTAGAGAAGGAAGTAGACGAAGTAATGCGTCACATGGAGAAGGGAGGAAACGAGACCGCGGATTTCAGTCGACACTTGTCTGAGATGTGTGTCGAGTCAAACCTGGAAACAACAACCAGAGCAAACATTCCATACAACCTACTGGTTTGGGAAAGTGATATCGCAAGGTCTAAAATATGGGATGAGACGCTTAAAAAACTAGAAAAATCCGAAAACTTCGTGTGGGAAACAGAAGGCGAGTATAAAGGCTGCTTTGTAGCTAAATTCAGCCGTCTCGAAGAATTCAAAGATAAGAAAAACCCAGACAAAGTAATAATACGTTCCAATGGAATACCCACCTACATAGCTCACGACATAGCCTATCAGCTATGGAAATTTGGAAAGCTTAGAACAAGAATGAAATACCGTCCATGGAACACCCAGTTCAACAAACAGGAATTATGGACCACAGCCCCCACCCTAAGCAAGGACAACACCGAATTCGCAAACGCAAAAAAGGTAATAAACGTTATAGGATACGAGCAAGAATATCTACAACAAGCCCTCAAATCAAGCATCAAACTTCTGGGCTATGAGGAGGAGGCAAAAAACTCGATCCACTTATCTTATAAACACGTAAAACTCGCTGAGGAAAGATTTTCAGGACGAGAAGGAAATTGGGTCGGATACCATGCCGACGCAGTGATTAATCAAACCCTTATCCGGGCCTATACACAAGTAAGCAAAAACCTACCAGATATTCCAGAACTCGAAAAGCGGGAACTAGCAGAGATAATAGCCGTTGGGGCGGTTAGATTCTGGCTCATCAAATTTAGCACAGAGCAAACCATAATATTCGACTTTGACAAAGTAACAAACTTTGACGGCGAAACTGGACCCTACATACAATACGCAGCGGTAAGAGCCCAAAGCATACTAGAAAAATTCGGCAAAAAACCCACACCAAAAATAAAACCTGAAAAGTTAAACGACGAAAGAGAAAAAACCCTAATACAACATATAGTACAGTTCCCCGAAATAATAAAGACGGCAACCGAACAATTCAAACCCCACATCCTAGCAGAATACACCTACCAACTCGCCCTAAAATTCAGCAAGTTCTACGAATCCCAACCCGTCCTAGCAGCAGAAGACATAGAAACAAAAAACGCGAGACTGGCCCTAGTCTACATAACAAAGCAAACCCTAGAAAACGCACTAAAAATACTGGGAATACAAGTACCCCCCAAAATGTAAAAAATAAAATGATGGGCAACACGGGACTTTCACCTTTCAGGGTTCCTGAAACGGATTTGAACTCGCGAATCCATCACAGTTGATGGGTTTCCCGCGATCACAGGCTCCGCAGGCTTGCGCACCATTTAATTCTGGTTCTGCGCCCTTTCAGGTACCTATCCTGACTAGGCCAGTTGCCCACAAATGCTAATCGTATTAGGTACTTGGGGGATATAAAAATTTATGTATTTAACCAGCTACCTCAAATTTTAGCCTGTTTCTGGTTTTGTGAGTTTTTCTAAAAAAGGGGGAGTTTTTAAGAGGTCTTGAGGAAATTATTGTGCACCTTGATGAACCTTACAACGATTGTGCATATTTAAGATTTGGAAGAGAGATTATGCTACAGAGTCAGCTTTTGGAAAAATTAATGGATGATGTGGAAAGGAATAAGGGTAACGGGAACTCCCGGGGTATAGCGATACTTGATGTTAATAGTTCTGTTATTGGTTTGAAGGGTGATGTTCCAAGGGAGTGCATTGATTATTATCTCAAGTTTCCCATTTCAGAGATGTATGAGGGGGATAGTATACACAATAAGAACAGTTTTTTGATGAGAATCACGGAAAAGACAGCGGTTCTTGTGGTTCTTAGTGAAGAGCATTTTGCAAGGCTTGCTGCAATAAATCTTCGGGGGAGAATATCCGCTCTCCACGACTTTTACCTACTGGATTTGGAAGGTGAGGATAGAGAGAGAGTACTCAGGGGTAGAGCCCTAGAGGGCCAGAGTTCGATTCTTGATGACGTAATGGGCAAAATAAAATGCGGTGAAATAGCAGCAGATGTTGCAATAAATGACTGGCTGAACACCTTCATAAGCAAAGTCAGAAGCAATACCGAAAAAATAAGGGTGTGATGGCTAAGAAGCCTAATAAAATTTTGTTAAAATACCTTCTTCTTGTTTTTTGTTCTTTAGTTGTTTCCAAATTAGCTTCAATAACATTTTTTAAAACTAGTAGATTTATTAGGTTACAGGTAATTCTTATCTTTTTATATAATACTGAGTGAGTAATTATGAGGTTAGGATTGGTTTCCCATAGGGCTTTCGAAGAGTTGCATATTCCCGAGGTAACCAGACCCTGGATGGAGTCGTTCGAGAATCCGAATCGCATAAGGCTCACGCGTGAATACTTGAGCAATTTGGGCATTCTGGATAACCAGAACGTGAAGAGTTTTGATTGCAAACCAGCGATTAGAGAGGACATTGTACGGGTACACAGCCCTTATCTTTTTGATGTGGTTGATGAATTATCCCGTTTAGGTTACGGAGAAGTGGGTTCTTCTAGTTTTGTAGTTAAGGACACCTTTAAGGCGGCCTGCCTTTCAGCCGGCGGAGCCATAACAGCAGTGAACGAGGTCAAAAAAGGCAGTGTGGAAACAGCCTTCGCCCTTATCCGACCACCGGGACACCATGCCGGAGTAGGTCACTGTGAAGGATTATGCTATTTTAACAACTGCGCCGTGGCTGTCAGATGGTTACAAGGAAAGAGGAACATGAAGCGTATCCTTATTCTGGATCTTGACGCGCATGCCTGCGATGGAACTTCTCAGATATTCTACACCGATCCCACTGTTTTAGTTTTATCTTTTCACGAATACGGTATGGAGGCAATAGAGAGGGGATGGTTGGAGGAAATCGGTAGCGGTGAAGGAGAAGGGTACAATATTAACGTGCCACTGCCCTTTGGAACCTGGGGAAATGCTTATCGCTGGGCTTTCGAACAAATCTTTCCCGATGTACTCCGAGACTTCAAATCTGAAATGCTGGTAGTTTGCTTCGGCTTTGACACACATTACAGTGACCCCGTAGGGAACATGAACCTCCAGGCAGAAGACTACGCTCAACTTACCCGAATAATTCTCCAGTTGGGAAAAGAAGTCTGCGGAGGGAAAATAGCCTTCATACTGGAAGGAGGATACAGCCTCTTAGCCCTACCTTTAAGCATCGGAGCAGTGGTATCAACAATACTAGACACAGAAATAAAATATTTTGACAAAATCTCTGGAGGGGAAAAGATACCTAAAATAGTTAGAGACGTTACGCAAGAAATCCAGAACATAAAAAAGCAATACCTCTAAAAACGTTCTGTCCGTACCCTCATTTTATTTGCAAGTTTTCGTTTAGCCGAGCGCCTAATGCGTTAATAAAAATTCACTTCCGGTCTCACTAAAGATTTTGCATTCTTCGTAAACACTGGAGCTGTAAGAAATATGGAAGTATACCTCCGAAATAAATGTAGTTACATGGACGATTTAGAGGTGCTGCGCTAATTAAATCCGCATTCGATGGGTATGGAGCAACAATGCCCAATATGCAAGTATTTAAACAGTATATACACCCAAACAGTAACGAAAACTGCTATTATTACAGAAAGGAGAGGAAGGCTAGGTGTTTTTCGGTTTGACGCTATCCTGTTTGACTTGCAATTTTTGGTCTCGTATTCGCCAATAACTTGTAACAAACTGAATGTTAATTAAACCAGTGACTCCAATAAAAAATACAAATGTCATTATTATAGCTTGAACGTGTTGTATTATGTAAAACCCTGAAAGGAAAATAAATAACCCTAACATGTACATTACCGCGAAAGTGACCATCATAAAGATCACTGTTCGTTTCCCCTTTTTTTCACTCCATATTTTGGATTTGAACCCATACACTGTTTCCTCGAACTTTTCGTAACCACCGTATCTTCCTAGAGATGTAAAAAGTCCGAGGGGCACAAACATAAAAATCACCGTAAAGGGCACTAGTAGGAGCAATTCCAGTAAGAACCTTAGGACTGGATTAGTAGAAACTACTAACCAGCCTCCCAAAATCAAACCAAGAGGAGTGTAGTCTATTGAAAGCAACAATCCCATAGTTAGTGGCCCTAGACCAGAAAGATAGTACAAGCCCGCGGGAAAAGGATAGAGCAAGCCCACGAGTAGTTTCACTCGGTTAAAAAAGAAGAGATACACTAAAACACAAAAACTGGAAAAAGAAACTAGGAAAAGGGTTATCAAAACTTTTTTCAATAAGCTGTCTAGAGTTTTTGTTCTCATTTTATCCCATCTAAACATTTTTCATTCAACTCCATTAAAAAGGGGGAAGGATCTAAATCCTTCCAAGAGGATCAGGCTTATTTTATTTTGAAAAGCACGGGTTTTTAAAGGCAAATACTCGTATTTCACTTTTTTTGAGAGCTATGTGGTTGGGGGCGGTGGCCAATCTGTCGGGAAAGGACCTACCTAAACCCAAGTATCGAAGCTGAATGTTGATCCCCAGAGAGTTATGCTTTGCTAAGGGCTTTGCTAAGGGAGAGTAGGATGTTCGATTTGCATTGCTGTAAAGTTTACCATTGTGATAGACTT
>DXJA01000251.1 GCA_019056875.1 Candidatus Jordarchaeum madagascarense | reverse complement strand
AGGAGCATGGATAATAATCTGCCTATTCACAGTCACAGGCGCACTAACAGCAGCCGCACCGAGAATACTGGAATACCTGAACCCCCTTCTACTTTTCAAAAAGTGTTAACACAACACTATACTAAAAACTAGACTGAAAAGGTGCAGCCATCGATACAAATATATTAAAACAATCCTATAATAAAATAAAGGCTGGAAAGCAACCTCACATCCAACTAATTCTATTAAATGCTCATTCTAATTGAAAGGAAGTAATACCATGAAAATCGTTAGGAGAAGAACAAAAAGCCTCATTCTACTCGTAACGTTGACACTGATCCTCTCACTCTCCCTGTTTCTCGCCTTCAGCCAACAGCCCACAATCCAAAACACGCTAACCTTCCCCACGCAAACCACCAGCACCATCGCTACTGGGGACTCCAAGCTGGGAGCCCACCTGCAACAGCTGCTGCAATCCTCCCAACCCTCCACAGAGTACGAATTGATAATCTTCTTCCAAAAAACAGTAAACTACGCCCAGGGAATAGCCTTGCTCAAAGACTTGGGAGACTTCCAAATCATCTCGAACTACACCATACTCAACGGCATATGCATCAGAGCCCCCATAGCAATGGCGGAAACCATAGCCCAGCAAAACTACGTAAGCTCCATAACCTATAATGAAAAAATAAAGCTGCTACCAAACCAATTAACATCAAGCGAAATTACGTCTAAAGACACAGGCGTCAACGCGGCGATAGGAGCCGACAAACTCCAAACCCTATACGGATTAAATGGAAGCGGAGTGGTCGTTGCAGTTCTAGACTCTGGAATCAACCCCCACGCTGACCTGCCCGGAGACAGAATAATCTATAATGAGAGTTTCGTAACGGGGCAACTAGGCATCACAGATGATTTGGATGGTCATGGGACAGCTGTAGCAGGAATAATCGGAGCGTCAGGCATTAATAATCCTGCCGCAAAAGGAATTGCACCAGCAGTAGAATTCCTAAATCTGAGAGTATTAGACGAAAATGGAGAAGGATTATCGGACTGGCTAATTAGTGCAATAAACGAAGCATTGGATAATACATCCCATCTTAAGGCTGATATTATAACAATGTCCTTAGGTAGTGTAGAAGGTACTTCGGATGATCCTATGAGCGTTAGGGCTAACTATGCGTGGCTTAATGATGTGATTGTTGTGGCAGCTGCTGGCAATGAAGGTGGATCTGCTTTTGATGTCAATTACGAAACTATAAATTCTCCAGGATTAGCAGCTTACATTATCACAGTCGGCTCAGCCAGTGGTTTCAATTATGGTTCCGTGTCCTCCTTTTCTAGCCGGGGACCAACAGATGATGATAGATCCAAACCGGACATAGTGGCTCCCGGGGTAAATATACTCACCCTAGACTACTTGAATAGTACCGATTATATATACTTCAGCGGTACTAGTGCTTCTACACCTGTGGTGTCTGGCGCTATAGCTCTATTACTCGATAGTAATTCTGGATTGTCTGGGATTTCTCCAAACACCACTAAAGCCGCGCTTATGATGACGGCGAAGGACTTGGGTTTGAACCCGTTCTCACAAGGAACAGGACTAATAAACATTTCCAGATCATACGACTATCTAAAAGATTATTACATAAATGCAAACGTTGCTACTCCGCCTTTGATAATAACTCCATTAAGGGCTATTACCACTCCTATGACACTTAGCGACTTGTACGACACGGCTCTCAATCTGACAATTGTTGTTGGAAATGCCACCCGAACTCCAATCATTAACGCTTATTTTAGTGTAAGTGGCAATGCCAGTGGCTTTATTGCATCCTTACCCTCTACTAATTTCACTCTTAATGATGAACAGGTTTTTGCAATAATCAGCTTTAGGGCCCCTACAAATTTCACCGCTTCCAACTTCACTGGAAACCTGACATTGGTTAATGGAACTGGAGAAGAGTTATTCACTATTCCCCTATCCCTAACTAGTGTAATGCCCTCATGGATTTACCTGCTACCAACCTTCTTAGGCGGTCTAGACCAAACAGCGAACCTATTGCTTATTGGGGGCATTGCGGGAGTAGCAACCATATGCGTGATTGGATTAATTGCCGGCATTAGTAGACGTAGGAAACCAGAAGCCCCCCCCGAATACTTCGAGCCTGGTTGGGATGAATTTCCCCCTCCTCCACCGCCGCCTGACTGGTTCTATTAAACCCCTCTCTTTTTCTTATCCTTTTTTTAATTGAACGAAAAATATATCCTAATGCTCGAATAGTCGTATGTAAATTAGTCCTAGATAATATTTTAATAGATTCTCCCAAATTAGACTCCAAGGAAATGTGAGAAGGGTGCATTCATGATTTTTGGAAAAATTGTAAAAGATTTACTAGACTCAGAGTATTTGAAAAGGCTGGAAAGTTACCCCTCTCACAGATTTTCTTCAAAGACTAAACGGGGGAGAAATAGGAGACGTGATCACTGTGTTAGAGTGGGTTACCTCAGCTTCTGTCTTTGTAAGCTTCTTGGCGGAGATGCCAGAATTTGCGCCAGAGCCGGGATTTTGCATGATGTGGGTTATGATTACCGTTATGTCCATAAACCCCTGAGTCAGATTTTTGGGCACCCGAGAAAAGGTGCAGCAATAGCAAAGAAAATGGGAGAAGATCCAAGGGTTGTGGAAGCCATAAGGACTCACATGTTCCCTGTAGGGGGGGTGCCACGGAATAGAGAAGCTTTTATCATTTGGATGGCGGATAAACTCGATGCTTTCTTTGAAGTTATTCACCTGTCAAAATTTATCGAAAAAACCTTGCAAAAAATTATTTAACGATGATTTATCAAACAAGATTTCAAATCGAAAGTAAAAAAGGCTTAACGAGCATGATTTAACTTTTTAAAAATAGTGTTCCTCTTGGGGGGAGAATGAATCAGATTCATCATTCAAATTGAATGAGACAATCATGAATCACGATTCTAAAATATTTAGAACCATGAGTGTTATTTTTTTAGTTCTGCATAAACCTCTTTGATTATAGACCATACCTTCTTGGGATTGGCAGATTCGACAATACTCCCCTCACATGCCCGATAGGCCCATGTAAATACCGAATCCACTCCGCTTTTTCCAATTATTCTTCCCGCCTCTCTCACTTCCTCTTCTTTCCCCGCGGGAATCAAGAACCCCTGAATCCAGAGCTGAGACTTCTTACCATACTTCCTCGTGAGCCTCACCGTTTCCTCAGAAACTTTAGCCACAAAATCCATATCCTTCTGCACAATGCTCCAATAAGGATCCGTCCCGAAAACATCCAGTTCCTTGATAGAGCAAACCTTTTCCCAGCTGGCACCTTGCTCCTCTGCTGTGAAGAAAGGCATGAGACACACAGTAACCGACTTCTTCCCATCTATCTCCTTCACCGTCTTAGAGGATTCCTGAAGGAAACCCAGAATTGATTTCTCCTTGAATTCGAAAACATTCGCATTAGCCTTTTCCGGCATATCGTACCCGTATTGCTCTTTAAAAAGCTCCCGACACCTCGGACAAACACAACCATAGATTTCCCTGGAATCCGTAATAATATAATGCGGCTCATCCCAGAAGAAGCCATCAAAAACTTCCTCACTCGCAAATTTTGAAACCACATCAAAAAAGTACTTCCTAAAACCCTCAGTGTTAAAACAGGCCCCAACCATGAGAAACGGAAGTTCCTTTGTTAAAACCTGACGATTATTCACGTTATTCTGCAGAAAAACCGAGGGAGGCTCACCTCCGAACACCTTTCCAAACGCCCAAAGGTTGATATAAACAGTTAGACCCAAATTCTTAGCAATCTGCGCAATTTTCACCACATTGGGATACCAAATATTATAATCATACTCAGAAACAGCCAACAAAACCGCATTACAATTATGATCGATTATCTCCAAAAAATCTTCCTCAGCCCGATCCGGGTAATGAAAACCATAGTACGAAACACCCAACTCTTTAACCATAAGATCACCCTAACAACCTGTAATTTAAAAAATTCTGAACCAGTAACGCCCGATTATTAAAAACCATTAATTAAAATATTTAAATTCTTTATGTAAATGGTTCGATAAGTCATCCTTAAATAATATACAGTGCCTTAAAAAAAGGAACTTCAATAACCAATATGCGTTTTTCCTAAAAATTAAATATCACCAATACAATTCAAAAATATTGGGAATTATAAATATGCCATTACCCCCAATAGAAATACTCTCATGTTACCAACCTCTATATAAAGCTAGGTTTTTATTTTCTGGAGAGGAGGAAAAGTGAGGCGTCCCCTATGAAGTACGTGTTCACACTAGCTGGCGTACATGGATCTGGAAAAACCACCATTTACGAGGTACTCAAAAAGAAGTGCAGAAACTGGATCTTTTTTCCGGATGACATAAGTGCTCCCCGATACCCTTTCGGATCCAAAGACAAACAAGTCGCTTTCCGAGCGGAGTTATGGTTCTTGGAGCAAATGGTCAAAAGAAACGAAAAAATAAGAAGCCTAACTGAGGGAATCATTCTCTGCGACCGAAGCCCCTTATGCCTACTAAGCTACACCTACGTTCTGTGCACCAGCGAAGATTATCAAATAATTGAAAATCTTTACAAAGCCATAAAATGGGAAGAAACCGCGATTTTCTACATAGATCAAACCCCTGAACAATTAATAGCACAAATAGCAAACAGAAAAGAGAGGCACCCTGCAGAATGGAACGAAACAGACAGAAACTACATTGAAAAAGTGATTCAAGGATACGAAAAAGTCTTCCAAAAATTTAACCCAAACGTTATCCGCATCCAGAACAACCGAGAAGTAGACAAAACGGCCCAAGAAATACTAGAAAAAATTAACAATCACATCAAATAACCAAACCACAATTAATCACAAAGGATGAACAGTGCCAAAAATCGTTTATTAGAGTCTATCCTCTTAATGCCTTATTATTGGGAAAAAATAGGAGAGAGGTCGGGCGGGAGTGGTCGGTCATAATTATGATTTATTGTACATTGGTTAGAGCAAGGGTTTCCAAGTATTCGACCAAGTACTCAAGATCATCTGTATATATTCCTTCACCTTTTCTATAGATTATAAATGAACCCTTGGAGTTGAAGAAGCAGGTTAGCATCTGCCCTGAAGGCAAAGAGTAGGTTCCTCGAAGAGTCTGAATTCTCCCACGCTGTCTTTTTCTGAATATGAGGATTTCCGGGGCCCTTTTAATGGCCTCGCCTCTAATTTCCAAGGAGTTTAGGTAGGGATTTTCAAGATTCGAAATTGTGACCGTTGAAACCTCTTTTGCTTTTTTCATCAGTTTGTCCATCGCATCGTCATTTAGCACCACTGCCTCCGCTTTGGCTCCTGTTATTTCAACAGTTTTCGCTACGCCACGTTTCGCTGCAAGGTAACTGCCTCTGAGTTCTAAAACCCCGGTCTTGACGCGTACATGGATTTCTCCCTTGTCTTGCGCCATAACCGAAACGGGCACTATCCTTCCCTTACTATCCAAATTGTAATAGTGGGTGGGGTAAGACACCACGTATTCTGCTTGTACTTCACCGTTCAGTTTCTGAGGTTTAATGAAACCTTCTTCGGCTCCATTGCCCCAGAGATGTTTCTTCATCAGTTTAACGACCTCATCTCCATCGAGCTTAGCATTTTGAAGTCTGTAGAGTCTCACTGGTAGTCCTATACCTCGTAGTCTTACGAATTCACCGTTTTTCTTTACTCCTTCGCTGCCGCTTTTTGACATTTTCAACTCTCCTTTACTTAAATGTTTGTTTTAGTAGTACAGGTCAATTTCTACTGGAAAATATGTGAAAAAAGAATAAAAAAGGTATGTAATATTCACAAAATATCCCCATATTACAATTCCAAAAAAGGATCAAAAACATCAACAAACTCTCCAAACCAACACGGCAGAGAAGGCAAAAAAGTTTACAGAGACGTTAAAAAAGGTTTGTTATTCAAATTGTCAATTATTAAAAGAAGTGAGCACTATGGCTTTAAACTTATTTGCTGCTAAATTTCACTTTTCTAAACAAGAATTGGAAATCGAAAAACCTGATTTAAACGGTTTTTCTTAAGGGTTTCGAGTATCATATTTGAGTAATAAAGATTATTTTTGATGGCGAATAGTTTTATTATGTAGCTAAACTACAAAAAATTTAAATACAATTTTCTCCTAAATTATAATTATCAAATTGTTGAGGCGTTTAAATAGCAAATTCCAGAAATAACAGTAGTCTTTTGAGGTGAAATAATGACCGCTATAGAATCTAAAAATGAATACCAATCTTATCTTAAAGATACCATAGGGGAATTACAATTTTCAAGTGGATTAGACATTTTTATCCTGGACAAGTATGGAAAAGTCAAAGCCAGCAAACTAAGGTATGGCAAAGCCGATGGAATTGGTACAATAATTCATGAAACCCTTGAAAAAAGCCAAAAGATTGCAGAAGCCCTTTTCACAGGAGAGATTGAAGAGTTTATTATCCACGGTAAAAACGGCTACACTATAGTAAAAGTTTCCGATTCACATATCTTAGTTGTTTCCGGGTTAAAAGAGCACCAGCTCGGTTTAGCCATACACAAGTCACGACAAATAGCAGAAAACTTAGTATAATCAAGTTTAATCAACAGAATAAACTGTCTATTAGAAGATTTTTAATAACTAAAAACAGAAAGATAGGGCTTGAGTGGAAAATTTTTTACATCTGTTTTAATATTTCTT
>DXJA01000250.1 GCA_019056875.1 Candidatus Jordarchaeum madagascarense | reverse complement strand
ATCTTATTAAATAGTTAAAAAATAAACTAAATACGGGAAAAATACGACAAAACACGGCAAAAAAAGATAAAATACGGCAAAAATTTTTAAGTAAAAATGGCGCCAAATACACTAAGGAGCGGGCACTTCTATATAAAAAATAGAGGGCTAAAAAACATCTATCTGGGAGGATAGTTAATGAAAAAAAAGGGAATATTAGTTATTATACTTACACTGATTCTAATTTTTTCGACAATCGCCATACTTTCAGCATCAAATCAATCACCAATCTTCCTAAACCCCCACTCAAATAACATAGGGGCGATCACAAAATCATACACGGGAAGCGGAAACCAATTAAACGCCATACTCTACATAACAAACAATTATAATAATGCCCCAAATGCTGCTAACACAGCCTCCAACATATACATTCCATGCCCTAGCGGTTGGAAAATCATCTGGACAAACCTGACTCTCACAAACATTAATGCGCCAAACACAACCATAGAATCAAACTATCCTACCCCCAAAACTAGCTTAGATCTAAGCCATTTATATGCGATGTCATTCCGACTCACAAACAACGCATATCTGGACAGTATTAGCGCCCAATTATATGTAATCAATCTGCCGCCAACACCTACTGCAGACTTTTATGTTTACAATGCAGAAAATAATGGTGGGAAACCAAGACCACTAAACCCAATTGCGTCTAACACCAGTATTGCAGTTCCAGCGGGGACTAGTTGGTTGCCTGTTAGTTTCGGGCGTCCATTTTTGAACACTTCGGAGACCTATGACAATACCTTTTTCATAGCCATTAATAGCACAAGCTTAAGAACTCCTCGATGGAACGCCACCCAAGAAGCCTCACCACCTGCAAATGGATACGTTTACTATCATAATGGACTATGGCTAGAAAACCAAAGTTACGACTGCCAACTCATAGTTAATGTTAGTGCAAGCACAGCACCAGCGGAGAGTGTTAAGCCGTCAGAGATAGGCTTAACCATCAATGGTACACCGGTTTCGGGCGACAATAAAGGCAGCGGAGAATGGATTAACAGTACAGCTTCTCTTGTTTCAAATGGCCACATCTTCTATGACGTGAATTCAACTTGGATGTCCACTGTGAGTTTCTCCTACGTTTGGAACATCACCATTCTTAGGGATGCGTATGCTAGTGCTCTTACTAATTTTGATGTTAGTTATAATAGTAATGCTTCTTGGAATATCACCTTGGATGCTACTGGTGCCTTTCCGCTGACTAACGGTGTTAATCACATTAACATCACAGGGATTCCATCAGACTGGGGAAATACCAGTTCCAAGGCATATAATGGTTCCCAATGGATTCCTATGGATTCTTATCCGCCTGATACAATTAGTTTCCCTGCCAGTAATGGCACTTGGACTGTGAACTGCACAGCTCCTAACTATGTTTCCGATATTGGTTTCGAGGTTGATGGGGTACCGGTTGAAAACGCTACTGTAGACGACGACTTCAACTTTTTTGTAACCTTCAATACTTCCATTAGTGGAACGATTATTCTTAATATCTACGACCCATCGCAAATTTTGAATTACACAGATAGTACGACTGTAAATGGAGCTAACAATGCTACGTTTACTTGGAATGTTGGTGGGACTGCTAAATCTAGTGGTCCCTATAATGTAACCATTAGTTTAAATGGTGCACTAGTTTCTGGATATAATGAAACATCTCTTGAGGTTGTGCCTCTGATTACTACAGCTCTCAAAGTGACGAGTTTTCCCGAAGAAGCTACATATCCTAGCCTTATTCCAGTAATTGTCTATTATAATGATACTGCAAATAATTTGGGAATAACCAATGCGACCATCACTGCTTGGGAGGGTTTGACACTCTTAACAATTTCTGACTTCGAGGATCTAGGAAATGGTTATTACCGATTCAATTTACAACTACCCACAGTTTTTGGTGTACATAACGTGCACTTCAATGCTAGTAAACGTCTATACAACTCAAGTGGCTCCATCCCCCTCTCCATCAATTATCTTGCGCCAGCAGGAACAGTTTTAACTAATCTAAATCCGCTGTTCATTGTACTACTATCTAATACCATGCGGCAGAACCAGAACTTTATGAGTTATCTAATAATCGGAGCAGTAGTAGGTTCTGTGGTTGCTGCTGGTGTAGTCGGTAATAGAGTACAAAAGAGGCGTGGGGTTCCTCTGAGGGCTATGGCTAGTCTTGAGAACATTATTGTTGATCACGTTCCTAGTGGTGTCACAGTTTGGGCGTTTGACTTTTTGAAGATGGAGACTGACGTAAGCCTTGTTTCAGGGTTTATGTCCGCAGTCAAGTCCTTCTTGGGTGAGATGAAGAAGGGTGGTTTAAGAAAGATGGAGACCGAGTTTGGAACATTCATCCGAGAGGATGGAGACTTCCTTACCGCTACCTGCATCACAAGCGGAAACACCCTTCAGGAAGAGGAATGGATCAGAAACAAGCTGCATAGCTTCGTGACCAGTGCAGAGCATCAAAACTTGGATGCACTTTTGAACTGGAAGGGGAACGTCTCAGTTTTCAAGGCTTCATTCTTGGAGATTCTTTCTTCGTTAATCGATTTAGAGAAGGCTGAGGAACTTCAGAGAGAGAAGATTTTAAAAATACTTAGAGAAAGAGATAGGCTTCAGGCGGAGCTAAATAACTTGGGATCCAAGCTGGATAATCTAAACCAACAATTCACAGCAAAGAAAATTAGCGATGCGGAGTTGCAAGCTCGGAAGGCAGAAATAGAGCCGAAGTACGACAAAATTCAGATGGAATACATCCGTACCAGTATCTTCTTATCAAAAGTACCCTATACACTAGAAGCAGTGTGGGAGACGCCAAAAGCCAGGGAAGATATTGAAAAGATAAGAGACAAATTCATTGAAATCCGAATGAAAATAGATACGTTGCAAAGAAAAGAAAAAGCGGGCAGTATATCTTCCAAAGAATTAAAACGTAAAGAAAAACTCAAGAAAGAACTAAAAATTCTCATAGAAGAACTGGATAAAACGCGTGAAAAATAATTCAAAACAGTTCCACACCCCAAAGCAAACCCCCCACTATCCCTTATTTTTCAGTAATACACCTTTCTGTAATAAATCTCTTCAACACACCTAGGTGTCCCATCTTTGTATGAATATAGGTTGTTAAAGAAGGAGCAGCTGATATCTGATATAATTTCCTTTTACTCGATTCATCGAATGGAATTTTTAGGCATTTAGGATTTTTGGGCCAAAAGGACAGGAGGTATCAGGTCCCAGCCAGTCTCCGCCAGTTATGTATGCGGTGTATCTGCAACCGCCGCATATGCCGTTATATGCACACATTTTACAGGAGCCCTTTAGCTCACTCCGTTTTCTGATATAGTTTAGTGTTTCATTATGAATCCAAATCTCTTCCAGGCTCTTTTCGAGAAGGTTGCCCAGTTTTATTGGGGCAGGGACGCATGGAATCAAATCTCCGGAGGCGGTGACTCCCGCGTAGGTTAAGCCAGTCGAGCATCCACTAAAGCCTGCTGCAAGCTTTCTCACAATTTTAGAAACTTCGAGTCCAAATTTCTCTTGAAACATATTTTCATAACCGGACAAAGCTTCACTCACTGTGAAAACTCTGCCCTTTGAACGCTCATAACCGAGACGAGCATAATAGGTCATTCCCCGAGCATAACACTGCATACCGAACCCGTTAACCACGCTTTCATGAAACTTTCTGTAAAGGGATTCAAGCGCTTTTATCTTCTCCTGGGGTGTCACATCCAGGTAAATTGATTCTATTCCACGACCAGCGGGTATAAGCCGGTTTAAATAGAATCTTGTCACTCCCAGTTTCTCCGCCAAATCCATGGTTTCTTCCAATTCATTAACATTCTCAGAGTATAGGGTCATGGTGGTGGCCAATTCGTCAAAACCGACTTTAGCACAACTTCTAATTCCTTCAATAGTAGCCTTAAAACTCCCAGGCCTGTTCCTTAGGAAATCATGAGTTTCAGCTTTCGCCCCGTCCAAGCCTATTTCTACCCGTTTAATTCCCGCTTTAGCAAGCTCTTTTGCCACCTTAGGAGTTATTAGTGTGCCGTTAGATGCAATTGTGCACAGCATGCCGCTGTCATTGGCTCTTCTGATTACCTCGTAAATGTCCTTGCGTAGCAGTGGTTCTCCTCCCGAGAATGTTAGTATAGCTACTCCGGCGGCGCTCATGTTGTCTATAACCTTGAAGGCTTGAGCAGTTGTTAATTCAGGATCAGAACATGTGGGTGAAGAATCCTGATGGCAGTGCAAACAGTTAAGATTACACCTATTAGTGAAGTTCCATACAATGGCTACTGGAGCCCCACAGGGCTGGGGATCCCGCAATCCGAAATTGGCAACTCCCTTCACCACGCTGAGCATGCATTTCCGGATAAGAGGGTCTTCAAGTAGCCGTTTTACAGTGTTGCCACTAATTCCGAGCCGGGAGAAAATTAGACGAATTAAGGGTCTCAGAGTAATGGTCTCCAAAGTGCATCTTTCACAAAATAAGTGGCGACTTCCCGTGTAATTATCAAAAACTGAAAGCAGCCGCTCTTGCCCACATTTTTTACATTTGCTCGTCAAATGATTTGCCAGAGTTTTCCAAACAGGATTAAAAGTGGTATACTTCATAGCTTTAACTGTCTCCTGTGGTTGCCCTTTTAAGGAAATAAACCTTATTCACTTATACTAATTATATATTTCTATGACACTTCACTGGCGATGTAGATTCGTTCGATTTTTTAGGTTTTGTTAATTAGGGTTTCGCCTGTTTT
>DXJA01000249.1 GCA_019056875.1 Candidatus Jordarchaeum madagascarense | reverse complement strand
ATGAGGAAGCTCATGGAAAAATATGGGGAGAAGGTGCTGTTTGTGACCGACGGGGGAAAATGGTACCCCTGGGCGGCTCGAAGCGTGGGAGCCCGCTGGCTGTGGATGAAAGGCGGGGTCAGGAGCTACGTGGAACGCTGGTTCCGCACCATAAAAGACCGCCTAAGAGTGTTCAACTGCGCATTCCCCAGAAGCAACCAGGGACTGGAGAACGCCCGCACCTTCCTCCGCTTCTACGCCTACTACTACAACCACGTCCGACCCCACCAATCACTGAACCAAAACACACCCATCCCATCGCGGAAAGGCACCCGCATCCAAAGACTACAAAAGGCGCTCGAGGTGAAAAAAACCTTAAGTTGACAATATCGCTCCAACAACCAAAAACTATATATATTCAGCACACATAAAAAAATACAAATTCCTATTTCATATTCATAGTATATCTCGAAGGAAGTGATAAGTAATGAGAAGAAAAAGATATACAAAAAAGGAAATTGATAGGGTACTAAATGCCATCAATGGTGCAATCAAGCCGCCAGTCTCGTCTTGGGCGTACGCTATACCAATAACCGTTAACGTAAGCCAAGTGCCACCTCCAAATGCTAATATCGTGTTAGACCCGTTAAACCCGTGCCTTCTTACTTGTAACACCGGTCCCGTTTAGTGACTGTTTTGATGTATGCTCCCTTATGTGCTAATGTTTCTGTCAGCGGTTCAGAACACTCTTTTTATGTTCTAATGACGAAGCAATTAGGATGATTGGCTTAAAATAGAAAGGGTGGTAAGTTGGATTTTCATATCAAGAAGCCAGAGCTTAAAAAAAATGTAAGTTGGCTTGCTTTCCCCCGTGGTGCTGCTGCTGTTTCTTCAGATTATCTTTACATTACTAATGGTCTGGGAAAATTTGTTTGGAATTTATGTGACGGTTCTCGCACCGTTTCGGAGATACAAAAGGAAATAGAGAGAATGGGAGAGCTTTCTTCACCTATGGTTTCTGAATGTGAACTTGAAGAATTTATGGAAAAAAAGAAAAACATTATTAAAAGGTTAAGAAAAGAAATCGAAGAATTTCTTGTAACCATGGAAAAAGAGGGTTTAATTCGCTTTCAGGAGTGATGGCTTGTTTCAATTACTGTCTTTCTCAAAATATTCACGTAAGACGAAAAAGGCGCTTCTTCCGCTACAAACTGTTGTTATAGAGCTTACACAAAGGTGTAATCTTAAGTGTAAGCATTGTTACCTAGATGCGAATATCTCGGCGAAGAATGAACTTTCTACAGTTGAGGTGATAAGTCTACTCCGTCAAGCAAAGTCAATAAAGTTGGATGGAGTTAGCTTCACTGGTGGAGAACCGTTCATCCGTGAGGACATCAACTTAATTCTCAGAGAAGCTGAAAGATTAGAATTTAAAATAGGAATAGCTACTAATGGTACTTTGATAAAAAATGATGATTTGGTTACACTGAAAAAAATCAAATATAAAATAGTTCATGTTTCTCTCGATGGCGCATGTTCTGAAACTCATGATGAAATCCGAGGTGTACCTGGTGCATTTGAAAAGGCCTTAAAAACTATACGCTTGTTAAAACGTAATAAAATACCTGTAACAATATCGACCACAATTATGTACGAAAATTTTAGTGAAGTTCCTGAAATAATTAACCTCGCTAAAAAACTAAGGGTAAAATGGAGTGGTGGACCAATGGTTCCACTTGGGCGGGGGGAAATAACTTCTCTTGACCCCGTCGTTCAAAAAGTTATGGACGAGGGAATTCCAACTAAAAATTTAGACCTTAAACCCTCAAAGATGTTTAGGTATGTTCCATGCCTTGCTGGACTTACTGGTTTTTTTGTTAGTTCCGAGGGAAAAGCACTTCTTTGCCCACTTGTAAGAGATTTAGTTTTTGGGGACATCAGAGTTCAATCATTATCTGAAATTTGGGAAAAAGTTAGTATCTGGCAAAGAAATGTAGATTTTTCGAAGACAGGAGAATGTTCATCTTGCGAATATTTGTTGATATGCGGCGGAGGTTGTTATGCTGGTGGCGTATTTCTAAAGCCAGAAGAGATTGGCAAAAAACCCTCCCCTGTATCCTGTGCATGGGCACGATACTCAATATATCATTCCCTGCCAGAAACGGTTAAGTGTGCCCGCTTCCACTAATTTCTGGAAATTGGAGCGATTATATATGATAGGAGGCGAATTATGAGCAAAAAAGGAGATAATCTACTTGCAGATGTAGAGAAACCTGAATGGTGTATTGGTGAGGAGTGGGTTTTTAAAACATTCACAAGATCAGGAGCGGTAGAGGGTTTCCCTCTTCAGGGTACTATGGCATCACGTGTTACAGATAAAGGTAACATAAGTGTGGATGGAAAAGAACAACATGAAGCTTATATGATCCATGTCGCCAAAGAACTCGTCGGAGAAAATGAACGGTTAAAAATTGTTCAGAGGACAAAACAAACATCTTACATTAGGTGTTCAGACCTTTCTATGCTTCTTGATATCGCTCATGATGACATAACGCTTATTTTTGCTGGAAGAACAAACATCATCGCGCACTTTAGAGTAATTTTGCATAGGCCTCCGGTGGTTCCTTTTAATTTTCCAATGGCAGTGGGGAAAAAATGGAGCTTTTCGGTTACGCCAATCGGCATTATGTGGAATACGGGAGACTCGTTTGAAAAAATGTTTAGAATAGTTAACTTTCATGAAACTTTTATGGAATTCGAATGCGTGGAAATGAAAAGTATACCCCTACCCGCCAGAGAATATCCCTGTATTGTGATAAGAGTGAAAGCAAAAAATTCCAAAGAAAATAAAGAAACTAAACTGTTTGCTGGCGATGCGTTCTGCGATTATTTTTCTCCAGAAGTGGGATACTTGGTTATGTCAGAGGAATATATTGGTGGAGAACTTATGACTAGACATGAATTAATATCACATACCCGCGGGAGTGGTCAATAGGGTTTTGATATGGTGAAATTTATTGACCAGCCCACGAATGAAGATAGTTGGATATTTAATGCTTTCTAGGTTTCATTCTTCCGCT
This sequence comes from Candidatus Jordarchaeum madagascarense, assembly GCA_019056875.1. GTDB lineage: Archaea > Asgardarchaeota > Jordiarchaeia > Jordiarchaeales > Jordiarchaeaceae > Jordiarchaeum > Jordiarchaeum madagascariense. The sequence goes on along the minus strand of DXJA01000249.1, from coordinate 4,414 downwards.
ACCATGGCGCTTTTACCAATCTATGGGGCGGTACTTATGGGGTCTCCTAGCACGCTGCATCTCTCAATTCTGTTTTTTATAGGAGTGTTAGGCTATTGTGGGGGCTGCGCATTAAATGCATATGCCGATGTTGAGGTAGACAAATTTTCACGGATAGAATCTATAGGGTACAAAAATCCACTGGTTTTTGGGTTACTCTCAAAGAGAGAAGCGTTGGGGGTATGTCTAGTTTCTTTAGTGGTAATTGTTGCATCAGCATTACTTTTTTTTCCTTCTATTTTACCACTACTAACTATTGGAATCGCAATTTTTTTTGGATTTATGTATAACCTTTTCAGTAAAAAGGCTGCTGGAATGGAAATATTCAGTTCTATATCCTACGCTACTTTTTTCTTATTTGGTGCAGCTAGTATTTCCGCTAACATTACTTTTCCATTGGTCATCCTTTTCCTTGTAATTTTTGCACAAAACATGTTTGAGTTTAGTATTTTGGGCGGTCTCAAGGATTGCGACCACGATCTTTTAGTTGGTAGGACCACAGCTTCGCAAATGGGAGTGAGAATGACTAATGGGATAATAAAAATTCCCAAAAAGTTCAAAATTTATGCATTAGGCCTTTGGGCGTTTTACATATCATTAATCATTCTTTGGTTTATAGTTTTGCGTACATCATATAGTTATAGTCATTGGAACACACTGTCTGAAATTTTGGTCGCATTCCTATTAGTAATACTCACTTACTCAACTGGAAAACTCATAAGTAACCCAAGCATACAAAAGCTTCGCAAGGCTATTTTTATCCAAATTCCGTTAAGTTACTGTGTTATTATACCCGCTATACTATTCCCGGTTATCGGAGCGTATGTCATATTGTTCGCCATTATTCCGATTATCTGGTTTATCTCATTCAGCTTCTTGCTCCGGTTTCTTATAAAACCGCATAGGTCCCCTCCTCAAAGAAAAAGGCTTGGAGATTTTCAAATTCGATCTGTGGAAGGCTAACCGCCTGCTCTTCACCCTCAAGCAAATGACCCAACGAGCCGATTTCATCTTCTTAAGCGGGCCATGGCAAACGAGACAGATGATTCGGCTCTCTCACCATGGGCGGATTAATCTGACCCTTAGTAAATCCCCTCAATACTGGATTGTTGAGAGACAGGTTGTGCTACTCCATTGCCTACAGAACTAACCTCCAGCTGGGCAGAAGGGCTCCAGCCCGCACGTATCTTGGATGGAATGTGGCCGTCGTACTTCCAGTGGCAGAAAGAAACTCCATGGAAGACTTGAATCTTCTTGCAGGTACCAATTGGCGCTAGCTGAAGGTGAAACCGCTGAAGAAGGAGACGCGTACCTATCTTGCTAAGAGCGCTGAAGCTGAGTAAGCTCTACGAGGCTAACATAGAAAGTAGCCTAACGCCAACTTCTACTCAATTAAGAAACACCTGCGTAAAATTACTTTTTCTACTACAGTTTTTTTAACCGTAAATGTGGTCAAACCGTAGAGAGCGACGCAGAATCGATGGGTTTCGGGTTTAAAAAAAGCATTTCAATGCATCTACCACATTGTAATCCTCATTGTCATATAATTATAGTGCTGTTGTTATTAAAAATTTGTATATTATTTCTTGAAAATTAAACTTGGTTCTAAGATTTTTTAGGAATACTTTTTTAAGCAAAACTCATAATTTGGTTTATCTGAATATTAAGTTAGGTTACTTATTAAATGGTTCAATAACATACCGAAATCCCAAATAAAACTACACTTAATCCAAAAAGAAGGAAGTAGTAATCTGTGGCTGACGCGTATCTAATTTTGATAGCAGTTTTCCTCTTCTGGATTATTGTATTTATCCTTGCGAAATACTTGAAACTAGAGAGATACGGATTCGATGTATTTCCCTTCATTTTAATATACAAAACTAAGAGTTTTAATAACATTATTTCAAGAATTGCAAAAAAATCTCCAAGAGTCTGGAAAGCTTTGGGAACTTTTGGAGTGGCACTTGCCTATGCCGCACTCGGTTATGGTATTGTTGCATTGCTGCAAAACTTTATCAACTCTTTTGTTCAACCCCAAAATACCTTCCCCTTGATACCTGTAATCCCCGGAATTACTATAACCGGTACATCAATAATCTATGTATTAATTGCCTTGGTATTAACACTAGTAACTCATGAACTGGCACACGGAATAGCTGCTATTGCAGAAGGATTGCCCATAAGATCTGCAGGTTTATTACTTTTCATTATTATACCCGGTGGCTTTGTGGAACCGGATGAAAAAGCATTAAAAAAAGCCCCTTCACGCTCTCGAATCAGAATACTCAGCGCAGGATCAGCAACAAATCTTGTAACCGCTCTACTTGCGTTCTTAATTATTAGCAACTTTGCTTTACTTATATCTCCCTGGTACGGTCCTTCAATCGGTGTATTTGTTACTGATGTGGACACCTACTCCCCAGCATACTCTAAACTCCCCCCCTCAACAGTAATATTTGCAGTAAATGGCACCCCAATAATCTCGGACTACGGGCTTAGCTTATACCTCTCAAATGTTAAACCTTTCGAAAAATTAGTACTAGACACCAGCATCGGTAGAATTAAACTTACTACAAGCATAAACCCCAGCATCCCAACTCGCGGATATATTGGAATAAAATATTCTCGCCCATTCTATCTCCCCTACCCCTCAGTGTGGTGGCTGGGAATTAGTTTTCCTACACACTTGTATTTAACATTCTTTTGGATATTCCTTGTTACTTTCAGTGTAGCCATGATCAATATGCTTCCTATCTATGCTTTTGATGGAGACCGGCTGTTTGAGGAAGTGATACGAAACACTGTATCAAAAGAGAAGAAACTAAAAATTGGTGAAAAATCCTATTCAAAGCGAAAAATTTTAATTAATAGTGCGCGTATCGCCGCAATTCTCCTGCTTATTGTAAACTTTGTTTTCCCTCTACTGAAAGTTGGTTTTACTCCCTTTTAAAAATCGGAGGATAATCTTTATTGAACCTGTGTAAAAAATGCTCAAAAAATGCAGTGGTTTTTTTACCTTACTCCGGAGAGAAACTTTGTAGAAAATGCTTTCTCACATCCTTAGAAAAAAAAGTTCAGAAGGCAATTTCTAGATCTCGAATGCTAAAAATATCAGACCGTATCGGAATCGCTTTATCAGGCGGAAAAGATAGCGTAGTACTTTTACACATTCTGAATAAAATCGAAAGCAAATTTCCCGAAAGCAAATTATTCATAATTCACATCGATGAGGGCATATCCCAATACAGCATAAACAATCAAAAAATAGCCCAGAAGCACGCCTCTGAACTAGATATACCCCTTATCCAAAATTCATACAAAAAAATCTACGGTAAAACACTAGACGAGATTATTAAACAAGCCGAAAAACGCGAAAATAAACGATTAGGAGCCTGTTCCTACTGTGGCGTGTTTAGAAGAAAAGCTTTGAACATTACCGCCCGAGAAGCTAACGTAGACTGCATTACAACCGCCCATAACCTAGACGACGAAACCCAAACAATAATCCTAAACCTTCTAAGAGGAGATCTAAATAGACTCATTAGAAATAAACCAACACCTAAGAAGATACACCCAAAACTTGTTCCAAGAATAAAACCCCTAAGAACAATACCTGAAAAAGAAACTACCCTATACGCTTATTACAAAAATTTAAGACACAACTCAGAACCATGCCCCTACGCCTCTGAAGCATATAGAGACGATGTACGAATTTTCCTTAACCAAATAGAAAGAAAAAGACCCGGAACAAAATACAACATACTATCTCTCTACGATAAACTAAGCCCCCAAATTACCATTAATCAAAACTCAATACAAGAATGCACAATATGCGGCGAACCGTCCGTAGAAAAAAAATGTAAAGCATGCCAATTATTAGAAGAAATCCTCCCCTAAACACCGGCAATTTTAAGAAGTAATATTTTTTTATAAAAAGAATAATTAATATAGGCAGCGAGTCCTGTTGCTCGACATACCGCCCCACCAGCGTATCTCACACCTGGTCTCTGAACCGGGTTTCTGAAAGCATCGAACGTTCAGAGTTAGGCTGCTCCTTCAAGGCGTCGCCATAAATTACTAACGCTCTCCCGGGCCTAACCGGTTTCTCTGACGAAGGATGAACATACTTACCCTACGGAAAGCCGTCATCCACCGCCAATCCTCCAGTGCGGATCTTCACTGCCTTGGTGACAGACCGTTTTGGCAGATTGGACATGCCTCACAACAGCTTTCGGCCCGCCATAAAGAGGATTTGCGGTCAAGAGGAGAACCTCTCTCAGGCAACCCCTGGCTGCCCGCCTAAGACTCGCCACCATCTAATGGACATATTTACAAAAATATAAACGTTTCTTTTTCTTCTTTTAATTAATTACTT
>DXJA01000248.1 GCA_019056875.1 Candidatus Jordarchaeum madagascarense | reverse complement strand
TTATCATAAATCTATAACTCTAGTTAAAAATCTTATTCCCCACTCTCATTTAAAAAAAATATTACTATTTACTAGTTCCGTTTAAAAGAGAAAAAATTCAGAGCCCGAGCGCATCAATAAGTTCTCCTATGCCCTCGCTTGTTTTTGCGCTCGTCAAAACCACTTTGAGAGAAGGATTTATTTCCAGAGCATCTCTAACCATCTTTTCCGGGTCTACATCCATAACGTTTCGAAGATCAATCTTATTTATCACAGCGACATCCGACATTTTGAATAACATAGGATGTTTTATAACTACATGTTCTCCCTCAGTTATACTCACCACCACAATCCTCTTATCACTACCAATTATAAAATCCGCTGGACAAATTAAATTACCAACATTCTCCACGAAGAGTACATCTATGGTGTCTAGGGGTATCTGATTCAGAATGTCTTGTAGGAGACTTGCCGTTAAAGCGCATTCTCTTCCAGTACTAATTTGAATACATTTGACCCCGTGACGCCTAATTCTATCAGCATCGATCTCTGTGGTTACATCCGCAGTAACTAATGCTAGCCTATATTTTCCCTTTAGTCTTTCCACCATTGTTTCCAGAATAGCGGTTTTGCCCGCGCCAATTGCCCCAACTATTTCGAAGGTTTTTATTCCTTTTTTGTGGAAAATGTTGCTAATTTCTTTTGCTAGCTCCTCATTCCTCTTAATGAGATCTTGCTCAATGTCAACAATACTGAATCCTTGGCCACTCATAATTCATATCTCCTTCACAATCGTGTTCACGTTGATTAATAATTATTTAAACATTTTTGAATTTAAATGAGCAAAGTTTAAGACAGAACCTTATTAATGTTTCATCTAGAACTTTTATCACCCAAATTTATAATTCTAGTCCATTATCTTTAATTGGATCAGGGGCAAAAATAATGAAAATCAAAATAAAGGTTTTCGCGACAATAAGAGAAATAACGAAAACGAAGGAAATAGAATTAGAATCAGAAAACACAATAACTGTTTATGACGCGATAAAATTAATGATCAATAAGTACGGAGAGAAACTAGCAAACCACCTTCTGGACAAGAATGGAAAACCGAAAACAGCTTTTCTGTTAATGGTGAATGGCGTTTCCGTAAAAGAACTCAAGGGACTAGAAACGCAACTCGGAGAGGGAGATGTTCTAGCTGTTCTTCCACCAGTTGCAGGGGGAATAGATCCTAAGCCTTTACCCGTTTTTAGGCAAAATTGTGAGTGATTGTTTTGGTTTCAATACATATTTCTACATATGGTTGTTCTATGAACCAAGCAGACACAGAAATCATGCTAGGTAAATTACAGGAGGCGGGTTACAGAATATCAGAGTCGGAGGAAACGGCGGATATCCTTATTATAAATACCTGTGGTGTTAAGGAACCAACGGAAAGAAAAGTTCTGAAAAAAATCTCAGAAATTAATCAATCAGAAAAGCCTTTTATTGTTGGTGGCTGCCTACCCAAAATAAACTTTGACGAAGTTATTAAGGCGGGTTCCAAATTTGCAGCAATACTGGACACCAACTCATTATTATTTATTGTGGACATAGTAAAACAGGTGGAAAAGGGAGAACGCGGAATCGTAAATCTTGATGACAAAAAGAATGTTAAGCTGGGAAATCCGCGAAGACTAATTAATTCCGTGATTGCAATCATTCCCATAAGTGAGGGGTGCCTGGGTGATTGTTATTACTGTTGTGTGAAATTTGCACGTGGAAGACTCTTAAGTTATCCTCCTGAGACTATTCTAAAGGAGGTGGAAACATCTATTCTAAACGGGTGTAGGGAAGTCTGGTTAACCGCTCAAGACACCGGAGCCTACCGATGGAATAATGAGAGGCTTCCCCAGTTATTGGGGAGAATCGTAGAATTAAACCTTGATTTTAAAATTAGAGTCGGTATGGCAAATCCCAAGCATACGATACCAATTCTGGACGACTTGGTGGATGTCTACAAAGATCCAAAGATTTACAAATTTCTTCATATTCCGGTACAGTCAGGAAGCAACGAAGTTTTGAAGGCCATGAATAGGGGCTACACAAAAGAACGATTCACAGAAATAATTGAGATTTTTAATAAAGAAATCCCCTATCTTACACTATCGACGGATATCATAGTGGGTTACCCCGGAGAAACAAACGAACATTTTCAAGAATCAGTGAATCTCATACAAAAAATAAAACCAGACATAGTTAATATTTCAAGATTCGCAGCAAGACCAGGGACAGAATCTGTCAAAATGAAAAACCAAGTTCAGGGAGGGATCATTAAAGAGAGAAGCAGAAAATTCACAAAAATAACCCAAAAAATTGGAGAAGAAAAAAACCAGAGATGGATAGGATGGAAGGGAGAAGCCCTCGTAACTGAGCGAGGAGTAAAAGGTAGCTGGATAGCTAGGAACCAATCCTACAAACCAATAGTCATTCAACATCCGAATCAATTCCTTGGAAAAAAAATAAAGATAGAAGTAACAACCGCTAAACCAGGATATTTAATGGGAAAGATGATTTAGATGGGAAAAATCTCTTACCTTAAAAGACCAGTATGATATTAACATATTATTTCTTGAAACGCGCCAAGAGTCCTTAGAAATAATTTGGGTTATACGAAAAATCTTCGAAAAAATAGGGAGTAAACAAATATTCAAATATCTAAAGGAGCAAAAAATAAAAATAAGGGGACAAAAATCATTGAATCTTCAAAGAAGAAATATAACTTCTTTATTAAGAGAAACGAGAGCAACGCACACCTTTTCTATTCCGGGTGTGTTTCGTATATATATTATGGGTATTACACATGTATTAATTCAAACCTACTCACATTAAAATTATTACC
>DXJA01000247.1 GCA_019056875.1 Candidatus Jordarchaeum madagascarense | reverse complement strand
GATCCTTTACTTTTTTATTGATCCCTAAAGATGTTTCACACTACTAATAAAACTCTTTTTCTTGAGGCATAAGCGAATGGAGACTAAAACTAATTTATAGATAGTAAATTAATAACAGCAACTTATTATAACATGAATCAAATAAACTGTATGGAAAGTAAATCAAGTTCCAAATAATGATTTACAGATAATTATCCTCTGGAGAGGAATAACGAATGAGTGAACTAATCCCGCTAATTGAAGAATTGATCACCACACCCGGTGTATCAGGTTTTGAGTACCAAATAGCTCAGCTCATAGTTACCAAGATTGAGGACCATGTTGATGAAGTTAAGATAGACCGATTGGGAAATGTTTTAGCGAGGGTTTCAGGTAAGGGCGCAACAAGGGTTCTAATTGATGCGCATATGGACGAGGTGGGACTCGTAGTTAAAGCCATTGACGACAAGGGCTTCGTAAGGTTCGAAGTTTTAGGAGGATTAGACAATAGAATACTTCCAGCACAGAGAGTGATCATCCACACCAAAAAAGGAGACATCAAAGGCACCATAGGCTTCATGCCACCACACTTCACTACAGGCAAGGAACGGGACAAAGTGATCCCAGCTGAGAATTTATTCATAGACATCGGGGCATCCAGCAAGGAGGAGGCAGTGGAGGCCGGGGTCAGCATAATAGACCCAATAACCCTCCAACGCGGTTTAGACCATTTACTGGGCACCCGTCTCTGCGGCAAGGCCTTTGATGATAGAATAGGCTGCCTAGTGGCAATAGAATGCATAAAAAACCTGAAGAACCAAGAACTCGGAGCAGACATACTCTACTCTTTCAGTGTAGAGGAAGAGAGAGGACTCAGAGGAGCCACTGTCTCCTCCTACAGCCTAAAACCCGAAATCGCATTCCCAGTAGACACCACCAGCTCCGCAGATTTCCCAGAAGTAAAACCCTACACAACAACAATAGAAATAGGAAAAGGACCCGTAATCAGGGCAGTAGACGTTAGATTCGTTTCCAACAGACAACCAAGAGAAATGCTAATCCAAACCGCAGAAAAACTAAAAATCCCCCACCAAGTGGCAGTAGCCATGGGCTCCACAAACGGAGCCGCAATACAACTCTCCCGCGAAGGAGTCGCCACCTGCCCCCTATGCATCCCAGTAAGATACACCCACTCACCAGTAGAGATAGTGGATCTAAAGGACATAGAAAACACCATAAAACTACTCACAGAGACGCTAAAAACCATAACCTGAAAAAAGGGAATAGTGATAGAAGGGAATAGGAGAATCAGGTCTTCTGAAGACGAAAACGGTTTAGTAATTAGGTCACTTTTTCCCTCTTGATTTCAAATATAACGGTGCCCCCGCCGCCATATTCGGTACCCGGATCGTTACACTGTAGGTACTGAGTTTCTGCACTCATCCAGTCATCCTTGGGCAAATCCTTAGATAGGGCGGGAAAGAGCGGAATCAGGCTAGCTAGTGCGAGGACGCAGAGGCTTTTTGCGGTGTCAAGAGAGAGGATTTGACCCTCATCCACTACGAAGCGGTCTCCCACCTTGTGAATCGGGCAATGACCCTTAACCTCTTTAACAGTAACTATAACACGATACACCTCTATTTCACCTCCAATAAAAAACATACTCAGACGATAATTATTACTGTTTTTAAAAAATAAAATTGAGCAAAAAGAGGAAAAAATTCTAATTTTTTGGGTGTACAATTACCCTATTAATCCTTATTATTTCTTTTCCTTAGTTAAAAAACATTACTTGAAGAATAAAATGCTAAACCCGCTTCGTAATTGTCGAGAGAAAATAAAAAGCCTCTCGCCTGAAGGAAATGTGGTCCGGATTATTTTTCCGCCAATTCTAGTTTGAGGACACAAGTGTTTTCATTGTTTTCTAATTGAATATCTTTAACCTCACCCAGGTTTAGGGCTTTAAGTGAAGCGGATAGCAAAAGGGCTTGGGCACACATTGGGCAGGCTTTGTATCCTATACTCTTTCCATAACCGTTCAGGGATAGATACATGCAGTCAACAAACTTCATAGTGATAACGCCGTTAGAGAAAGAATGCTCAGACTTTTCTGATGGTCTACTGGTTTTCAACTTTTCGATTTGAGTCATAAGCTCTTCCACAGTTGATGGACGCTTTGCACCTAAAACCTGTTTGGCTGGGCCTTCAAACAGTTGGGATAACACCCCGGAAGCCTGGCGGGATATTAACGGCGGGTTTAGTCCCATCTTATCCAAAGTGCTCAATATTGTACCGAAGAAAATTGCGCCATAAAAAGGATTTATTTCACGCATTACTTTACACACCTCGCACCAATTTTATTTTTCTATCAATTTTACTTTGATGACACAAGTATCTCCTTTATTTTCCATTTGGAAATTTTCTACTTCAGCCAAATCTACTGCTTTAATATAGGTCGACAGCATAACGCCTTGCATACATAGAGGGCAGGCGGGGTATCCTAAGCTTTTTCCCAAGTCAGCCATAGTTAGATATGCGCAATCAACAGTCTCCATAGTGATGACACCATTAGAATAAGAGAGCGTAGTTCTATCGGGGTCTGCTGTTTGTGATGGTTTAAGCATTTCTTCGCCTACCTTACACAACTCTTCTAAGGTTGAAGGAAGATTTTGACCTATAGCCTGTTTTATTACAGGCCCTACTACTAGGGCTACTACTGGGGTGGATTGACGGACTACTAACATGGGGTTCAGTCCCATCTTATCCAGAGAGCTCATCACTGTACTGATAATGAGGGCGTCAATAAGGGGATCCATTTTTTCAGCCATTACCTTATACACCTCGCATAATTTTTTAAAAAAGGCAGAATTCTGAAAAGGACTTAAAAATGTGTAGGTAGTTTTAGCTACATTTTCAATAATGGTTATG
>DXJA01000246.1 GCA_019056875.1 Candidatus Jordarchaeum madagascarense | reverse complement strand
TTTTCCTTCACCCTCTTTCGATTCCTCTAACACCACAAATTTTACCAATTTCTCATCTTTTTCACCCGACATATCATCACCCCCCTCAAATTTTCACCATTACGGCGGAATTATTCTGCTAAAATCTCCAACCTTTTCCACCTTGATCTGAACCGGGAACATTTCTTGGACTTCTTTTACGTGCGTTATTGCAATTATTTTCTTGAAGCTTCCACCTAGCAGGTTGAAGATTTTGATCACAGCCTGTCTTCCATCGTCGTCAAGTGCTCCAAATCCCTCATCAATCATCAAGGATTCTATGCACGCCGTTCTTCCCCCCATTTTAGTTAATAATTCACTGATCGCGAGTCTCAGGGCGAAGTTGATTCTCATTTTTTCTCCGCCGCTGTATCTGCCGACATGTTTTGAACTCCCTCCCTCAAGAACTTTGACGTATATTTTGTCCTGTTCCATGTTGACTTCTAATCCCAGTTGAGCCTCCGTCAATTTGTGCAATAGTTCAGTGGATTTGGCTCCAACTAAGGGCACAATTTTTTTAAGCATTATAAAAGGTATGCCGTCCTTGCTGAAAGCCTCTTTAAGTATGCTGAGCCTCTGGTCGAGGATTTGTTTTTCATCGGACTCTTTTTGAAGTGTTTCGAGTTGCTCTTTCTTGCTTCTTATTTCTTGGAGTTCGTGTTTCAGATGCTCTACTCGTTGCTTCGCTTCACCCTTAATGGTTTGCAGCTCTGAGAGTTTTGCTTCGACTTCTCTGAATTTCTTGTCTAATTCTTCCCACCTTTTTACAGCATCTACGAGCTCGTTTTTTCTTTTCTCGTCAACCTTGTACGATTCCTGTTTTTCCTCTATTATTTTTTCCAGATCATCTATTTCTTTTTCAACCTTCGATTTTCTCGAAACTTTCTCTCCAAGAGCCGCGGCTCTCTGGGGCACTTCCCTTAGTTCCTGGAATTCCCCCTCCAATTTAGAATGTAATTCTGGGTCATATTTCAGTGATTTTACTTGTTCTTTCAGCTGCTCGATTTGTTTCTTTTCCTCTTCAATAAAGCTCTCTTCGGAAAAAATTTCCTGCTTCCTTTTTAATTCATTTTCCCGCTTTTCAATTTCTCTCTGCAGCTCAGTAATTCTGCTTTGAAGGTTTTGAAGATCAGTCTTCTTTTTGTCCAAGTTTTTCGACGCTTTCTGGTTTTGTCTTATCTTTTTATCAATGGATTCTAATTCTTTCTTCAGCCGCTCTAGTTCTTTATCGACCTTCCGTTTTTCAGCTTCAAGGGGAGATTTCTCGTTCTCTAGGTGTTTAACTCTCTCTTCTTTTTTCTCTTCTGTCAAATCACCGCCACAGACCGGACACTTCGGCTCGGTAGTTTTTTCCAGTGTACCTAGTGTATCCTCAATTATTGATATCTTTGTTCCAAACTCAACCGATAGTGTTTGGGCTACTTCTTTTTCAGTTTCAATGCTTTTCTTATTTTCCTCAAGGACTAATATTTCCGAGCCGGGATCGCCCAGCTCTTCAATTTCCCCCTCTAAAGATTTAATATGATTAGCGTTCGTCTGCATTAAACTAGTGGATTCCTCTTTTTCCCTAGTTAATCTTTGAATTTCACTCTGCAAACTTTCTCTTTTCGTATTGATGATCTTTTCTAATTTGTCGATATTTTCCGTCAGTTTGATGTTCTGTTCCCGTTTTTCTTGAAGTTCCTTTAGCTGTGGTTCCAGTTCACTATACTTTTTGATTTTCGATTGAAGCTCTTTTAACTCGTTCTCAGCTCCCAGAATTTCTTGAAATTCATTCCTTTTACCTTCAAGTTCACTTCGCCTAAGGTTTATTTCTTCCTCAGTGCGTTTCAGGTTTTCTAAGAGATTATCGTAATCTTTTTTGTCCCCACTAGCCTTATTGAGGTCTCCTTCGACCTTCTTTTTGTTTTGCTCTGATTCAACGACTTCAAGTTTTATTTTTTCAAATTCTTTCTCAGCTTCTTCCAAGTTTTTCTTTATTTCAGATTCTTTCACGACCTCCTTTTCTAATTCTTCAATTCGACCAGAAATATATCTCAACTCTTCGTTTAGTTTATTTCTTCTACTTTCCACTTCTTTTAGATAGTCTTCATACTTTGTGAGCCCGAACATTTTCATGAACAATTTTTTCCTATCAGCAGGTTTAGCATTCGTAAGAGCTTCAAATTCGCCCTGTGTCATTACAACAGAGTGGGTGAAGGAATCATAATCCATTCCGATTAAACTCTCTATGCTCCTTGTAACCTCTTTTGGAGCTACAGCTTGTTTTGCCTTTGGTCCGGAACTTGAACCAACTTCAATGATTCGGGCATGGCCACTTGTACCTCTTTTTCTATCCAGTGTTCGTTCCACCTGGTAAATGCTGCCATTTAGCTCAAAGGTGAGCGAAACCACAGAGTCCTTGTTTGTCTTGTCGTTGAGAAGCTCGCTCTTCTTCATCTCACCCTTTCCCTTAGTTATGCTCGTATCTCCATACAGGCAGAACAATAGGGCTTCAATGATTGAAGACTTCCCACTACCATTATCTCCAGTAATGACCACCATAGGATAATTGGAGACATCAAAAATTTGCTCCGTTTCCCCATAGCTTCTAAAATTCTTCAGGCTAACAGTCTGTATGTTCATCCTCTTTCCTCCACCTCTCTTATTATCTCCTCTCCAAGAGTTAAAATAGCATTAACCTCTTCTTTATCTAATTTTTTGAACTCCAAATACTCTTTTAGAGCCTGCATAGGGCCCAGTTCTTCTGGAATCGATAGATCCTGCTTCACCTCCCCTACAATTTCGAAGTCCGGTTTCAAGCAGAAACCTGCATCCCTTAAAGAGCCATATATCCGGTTATAGTTAACATACTTTAGGGATTCAGCTTCAATCTTTACATTCAGCCGAATTACTGCTCCAGCAATTCTTCTCTCATCTTGGGACCTAGTTTTCTCAATTTCTCTAATTATATCATCCGTGGGATTCTTAGAGCCAGTGGCATCCACTCGGATTGTGGTGTATTCTCGAACATCCAGTTTAATAAACTTCCAAGTTGTTTCGCCGTTCTCTATGGTTAGATCTATGAATCCTTTTTCTTCGCCCTCCTCGTTGAAGCTGACATGGTGTATAGATCCGCTGTAAACCGCGGGAGGGTAATGATTCACAACCTGGTGTCTGTGAGCGTGCCCCAGAGCTACATAGTCGAATGAATCTTTTTGCAAAACGGAAATGGGAAGTGCTTCATCGAAAGCAGAGACCAGTAGATCCAGTTCCCCCATCACGGCATTATTTGTCGTAAGGTGGCAGCAAAGGATAGAGGCATCGGCTTTACCTAGTTTTGCGCCTCTCGTAACAAATCTACCAATTTGTTCAGTTATTATCTCTTCCCAAATTTTTCTCACTGACTCCGAATCCATTGAAGCCTTTTCTTCTCCCTTTTCAAAAACCTTGACTGCTTTCATGGGATGAACGTATGGCAGTAAGTAGAATCTTGCTTTCTGGCCCCTCTTCGATTCAAGTTCTACATATTCAGGTTTTTCGGATGCGGTGTTTATGAAGGTTTTCGCACCCTCTGCGAATATCTCTGCTATGGTTGAAAATAGATCCACGGGAGAGCTGCGCGCTTCATGCTTTGGCAGGTCATGGTTTCCGGCTATCATAATTATTTGAATTCCGTTGTCTATTAGGGGCTTTAGTATTTTTGCAAATCTTTTCATCATAGTCGTGGTAGGGTTGGAGCTGTGAAAAACATCACCACAAATCAAGAAGAAATCAGCATCATTATCAACTGCATACTTCACAACTCGGGAGAGATAATCCTCACAGAGCAAGGTTATCTCAGGAAGAGATTCCTTAGCATCCATCTTAGAATGCCGGTTTATACCATAATGAATATCCCCCAAATGAATTATCTTCATAACCACCCCTCATAATAAAAATTTTTTATGGCTCTTTAAAACGCACCTCTTCTTTATCTAAATCCTCCTGACTTTTTTCACCAGCTAGAAATGATGTTTTTAAATTATCAAACAGACTGACCTTAACCGGAAAGGGGGTGTCTATGACAATGTTGCTCATTACAGCTTCTCCGGTGTCTCCGTGCTGAATGTAAAACTCGTAAGGAGTGAAGTCTGTGGGAACTTTTCTGAGCACTTCTTGCCTATCGGTTTGCTGAGGTACTTGAAGAACAGATACGAAACCCGCAGCTTGGCCAACAACGAAAGGTTCCACTCCCCGCAGAGACTGGAAAATGTAAAGATATCCCATACGGTATTTCCGAGCACCTGTAGCCATCTCTGAGAGCCTCTTTATTTCGGGCTCCCCCATCCAAACAAAGGATTCCGTCATTTCCTCATTGATAAAGTAGAAGAGAGGGTAAGAAGCGAATTTAGCCTTATCACTTATGAAAGCTTTTTCTCTCCAAGATTTTACCTGCTCAATAATCAGTGTTTCAAGCAAGGAGCGTTCTTCTTTCTCAAATCGTGAACAGTTGATTATTATCCAGTCACCATTATACTGGGTTCTCATAAGTTCCTCGTAGAGGCTTCCCTTAATACTCACAGGTCTATACTGCTCCTCTTCCTCATCCCATTCCGCTTGAATAACATTACGCAGTGATTTAGCAGTCCTCATGGATCTTAAAGCAGCCTTTATCGTCTCTTTATGATGCGGTGTTCTCTCCAGAAGAGCCTTTGCATTATTTTCATCTGCTTTTATAAACCAATTAATAGCCTGGAGAGTAACCGTGTTCAGCCTCTCTTTACCCGATTCATCCTTGGGAGCCACAATTTCTTCTCCAGTAAGTTCATTCACACCTTTCTCTTTGTATAGTGTTTTCAAAAGGTCTCTAATGACAAATTCCGCCTGCTGAGAACCAGTAATTTTTGTAAAAACCCAGAAAGGAATACGCTCCACCGGGATCCGGTATTTCTGTTCCTCAAAAGGATCAACAATAAGTAATCCATTTTCCTTTTCCGTTTTAAAGAGGGGCACTAGTTCTTTGAAGTCTTGATAGTATTCTCCGTGTTTGTCAAGAACCACGCCCCCCATCCTTAAATGTCTGCCACGACCACGATTATGCACCAACGCTCTCAGCAAAAGTACTTCCGCAGTATTCGTCTTCCCTCGGCCACTAAGAGCAATCATAGCCCCATTACAATTCTCCCCAGGCTTAAGTATAATCCGATAAGGGAAACGAGAACCATCAGCATTCACCACTCCCGGAATCACTCCTATCTCCAAGGGAATAACGTCACTATCCTTAAATTTGAAAATGGGTTCAATATCCGAACCTCGAACCATACGGACCGGAGAACCCAAAGTTACCGCCTGCCCCGTGAGTGCCCTCTTTCTCTTCTTGCCCTTTTCTTCAACGTCAACAATGGTCTTAGATATTCGGGCTTTAAACTCCGATTCGGTTCTCTCAACAATGACCCCTATGTGCGTGCTTCCCCCGTAATCATCCACAGCCACCAGGGGAGTATCCTTAGTATTTAAGGGCTGAGTGCACTGCACGGTAAACTGATCATTCTCAAAAGAAACCACAATCCCCAATTCATAGCGTTGATCCAAAAGCTTACGCATAATGGACTCCAGCTGTAGTGACGCGATATTTGTCATCTTAGAACAGTTCACGATCGCTCGTGCCAGATTGTCGGGAACAAAGCCATCGATCTCACTAAAATATTCTACCAGCAATCTCGCAATATTAGCGAAGTTAGTTTTACTCTGAGCTATGAGAGAAGTGAGGGTAATCAACCAATCAAAGTTATTCGCATCAATAAAAGCCTTCAACTGCTCCTCAGTAGCAGTATAAACAACCGAATCCAATCTGAGCAACTCGCGAGGCTCACTAGAAATGAAGCCATCACTCCACTCACCAATCCGCATACCGAAGAAGTAACGTTCCGAGGTTCTCTCCATCATACCCTCAAAGAACGCCTTGTTAAGCGTCGTTATTTTATCCCCCACATCAATAAGAATGTTACTCAGAGCAGTGGGAGAAATCTGCTCCTCGCTAAAAATCACACCCAGAGAAATTTTGCCATCTTCCACAATTTGGACAATCTGAGGCAAGCTACGGGTAACCTGCCCACTAACATCAGTCACCGAATAGTAGTTTCCAATAAAAAAGTGAAGCCCCACAGTAGACTTCACAGTTCCAACCGGAGCATTATATTCAACACTCATATTTACACACCTCAAAACAATATTTTAGTAAGAATTTTTAGAGAATCCTTAATACCAAACTCCTGAGCAATCATCCGAATTATCTCAGCAACGCGAGTATTAATAGTGCAAAGCTTATGCGAAATAGCCAAAACCGCAGGATAATAAGTCGGCATAATAGTAGACTGCACCAAATAATGCAAATAGGCCTCCTCAGGCTGAGCATAAACATACTCAACCCGAGCCCAATCAATAAGATAACCCACATAAAAGAACTCAATCTGAGTACGAGGATACCATCGACCCAGAGTATCCTGGTAAGGTCTAACACTTTTATTAATCTCAAAAGCCACAGTACGCTCCTCAACATTCTCAATTAAACCATTAACCAGCTGAAAGTCAATAGTACGATACTCATGAGAAACATGCCGAGAAATAATCTCATTAATAACCTTCTTAGGCTCAGGCACCCCACTTGAACGAGCCAAATCCACAGCTAAATCCGTATTATTCTCAATCCAGTCCACAACTGTCTCAGCCACCTCATTCGCAGGAATCAAATAATAACCATAAGTATGATCCAACATATTCATTATCGAATCGATAATATCATGAGACTTACTAGAAACCACCACCCCAATCAAAGGAGTATCAAACCGCTTACAAGAATCGAACAATCTTCTCTGAGCATCAACCAACCGATTATACTGAGAACCACTAAAATTCTGAAAATACATGCTCGAAACCGGGCGATCAAAAAACGCCACAGTCCGCCCCTTCATTAGTTTTAAACGCTTCAACTCACAGTCTTCCTTGTGCACAGGACAACCAAAACGCTCAGACCGACACTTAAGAGGCTCACCATGCAACCGGTGAAGCATGCAACGCAGACCCTGAGTCTCCGCCTCAAACATATCCACATCCAACGCCCCAGGAACATCAAGCTTACTAGAAAACCCCCCATGAAACTTGAGAACCGGATTATCACCCGGAGTGTGAACCACACCCTTGAACCGCACAACGCCTCCTTGGGACATGACATACTTGGAACCATCACCGCCCACATATAGTGTAGGATTATCTTTACAGTGGGACAAAACCCATTTCGATCTTTCCCTCAAGTCAGCCACTGGTTTCCCAGGATCAAAGTAGGGCGGCTTGCGAGTGGGAGTGGATACGTCCTCCCGGATGAGGGCTTTAGCACTGGGGCGGTAAGTTTGGAAAGCGTAAGGGAAAATCCTCTGGAGAAGATCACCTATCTTAATTAGCTTCTGGTTTTGCTGTCTCTCTTCTTCCAAGGATT
The DNA here is from genome assembly GCA_019056875.1 of Candidatus Jordarchaeum madagascarense. Taxonomy (GTDB): domain Archaea; phylum Asgardarchaeota; class Jordiarchaeia; order Jordiarchaeales; family Jordiarchaeaceae; genus Jordiarchaeum; species Jordiarchaeum madagascariense. Next base: position 957 of record DXJA01000246.1, on the reverse strand, counting down.
TTATAATCGAGATTATTTCCTCTTGTAGAAGGGTTGAAAACGTGACCACCCCACACTTTTCATGGGCAGTAAATTGTACCGTTAAACTTATATATAAATGTTACGTGTAATATTACACGGTTACATAATAATTGTAACTATTAATAGGTTTGGGGAAACCAATGAAAACCACAGACTGGCTAGTGCTACCCGTAAACCCCGACTCATCAACAAGAGATCACTTCATAAGCAACGAGTATTACCCGGCACACCGATGGTTACTAATATACAACCCCAAAGACCCTAAAAACAGTAACGCCTACCAGGAAATCCGAGAAATACTGGAAACAGCCAGAATCTCCAAATACGAAGCCCTAGAAGCCAATCCCGAAAACTACTACGACGTACTGTTCAGCTTCGACCAATGGATCCAAGAAAAAAACATGGAACAAAACACAACCATCGCAGTGAGCGGGGTGACAAACACTATACCCGCCATGTGTGCGGTGAGAGACACCCTATCCCGAAGAGGATACAACGGCTTCATCTTCAGCTTCAAAAAGAGAGACGGCGTAGCCTACGGAGAACCACAAATAACACCACTAAACACCAACACCCTCACCGAAGACCATTTCAAAATAATCAAAACCCTCTTAGAATTCAACGGAAAAGTGGAAAGCCAAAAAGAGTTACTAGAATACTTGGTAGAAACAGACGAAAAATACAGCAAATACAAAGACGACCCAAACACTGGAAAAAGAGTACTCTCCTACTACCTGAGACAACTAAAACAGTTAAACATCATAAAAATAGCCCACGAAAAAAATGAGAGACAATCAACACTAATATTAACCTAACCCAAACCAACAAAACCAATAAGCCAAAAAACAATCCTCCCTAAAAAATAAAAAAGGCTCGTTAAGGAGGGGGAAAAGCCATGGGAGAATATGAATATTATTATTCCATAACAATAAACCT
>DXJA01000025.1 GCA_019056875.1 Candidatus Jordarchaeum madagascarense | reverse complement strand
GTTCTGGTTTGTGGTTGTGGTGACCGCTGCAGTTAGGATGGTTGCGGTGAGTAGAGCCGCTGCTAAAACTACTGCTATTTTTAGGGTTTTATTGTTTCTCCTGATACTTCTCATAATTCTCCCTTAAATTATTTTGTTTTGATTTTATTTTGTTTTTGTTTTGTATGCTCAGTGTTTTCGGGTGGAAACAATTAGGTTTCCACAAAAGGGCAAGGCTCCACATCCAGTTAGTTCGGTTTTGGAGTCCTTGTTTCCCTTTCCTGCCCTTCTATACTTTACTTGTTCGGGTTCCCAAAATGACTGAAGCAGGTGGGTGGCTATTTGTTCCCGTTTCCTACTGCTCCCTTGTTTCCCCTTTATTTGTTGGGTTGGGTGGTATGTTTATATTCTTCATATGTGAAGATATTAACTATTTATATTTTTTGGTGGCTTTTCTGGGCATGATGTAATAAGTATGTTTTTTATGGGCTGAGTGGCATGTTTTGGGCGTGAAGGATTTCCATCCTCGACCGGAGGAAGGTTCTCACCTCACCCCTCAGGAAGCAGTAGGCGGAAACCTTGCCACCGTTAACCGAGAGGATGAGAAGGGTTCTCAAGCTGGTTTTTCCGCTTCTGTTGGTGTATCTCACCCGGAGGAGCTGGTAGGGGTGCACGCGAATTCTGGACCGCCTGGTGATGCTGGAGGTGCTGAGACCGAGGGCGGCTTCAAACCTTGGAAAGGGGGTATGTGAAAAAAGGTCAAAGAGGGTGAGGGTCACCGCGTCTTCTGACGCGGCTTTCGAGGATATGAGGGGAGCGATGTTGGAGTTAACCCCCTCGACCGGGCTACTGACCAGCTTTTTGCCCCCAAAAGCTTGGTTTAGGACACCTGTGACCTCCCTCACCCCCTCAATCTGCCTCTCCGCGTCGGCCAGGGTGCCCTCAAAGACGCGGGTGGAGCTTCTCTTTTTCACATAGGGCTTTTCCTCCCCAGCCTCCCTCCCTGCCGGTCTCCCGGTGGCTCTGCGGAACTCCCCCATCCTTAGGCGAAGCATCTTCCAGAGCCGTAGGGAGAGACGTTTCATCCAGAGCAGTTTGAGGGTCTCCTCAACCTCCCTTCTCTCAACCTCTCCGCTCACCACCAGTTCTACGAGTCGGCGGAGGGTTCTTGTGAACCTCTGGAGGAGCCTCCCCTCATACTTCCGGTGGGTGTTTATGAGCATAACCACCTCAAGGAGCCTTCCCAACTCCCCCTCCAGAGTCACCTGAGCTTTCCGAGGTTTTGGGGGACTCATCCGCACACCCTCCCAGACGGTTACCCGGGTAGCGCTTCTCCTCTGAAGCATGTCTATGGGGCCGTAGAGGGAGCACACCCTGCTCTCAAGGGGGTAGTGGACTATGACCTGGTTCCAGGTTTTGTGAAAGTGCCTCACGTGGATGGCGCTGGGGAGGATACTTCTCACGGGGTCCACGTAGGCCGGGTTTCCGTCGGTCACCACCACCAAGGTCGCCCCCTCGGGGACACATTTTCTGAGCCTTTTGAGAAAGGCGGTTATGGTTACGGTGTTTTCCCCTCCGAAGGTCCAGAGGATGTTCTTCCCGGCCTTTCCCACGAGGATGGCTAGCCTGCTGCTGAAGAAGCCGTCTATGAAGGCTACCACGAGGCTCCCGCTCAGCTCTGGCGGGGGGGTGGGGAGGCGCTTTGCGAGGGCGGAGATCACGGTTTCCACAAAGGTTCTGGTCACTCCCAGCATCCTCACGGTTTTCTTCTGGGAGAGACCCGCAGCTACGAGCTGCCCCACCCTTACTGCGCATAGGGCGAAGAAGCATCTGGCCTCGATGCTCCTCATTACACTTAGGCGTCCGTGTTTGGGGCAGTTGAGCACCGGGTTTCTCCCGTTGGCCCCCGAAGTGTGCGCAGGCAGCTTGCACCGGGGGCAGTGGAGGACTATGTGGGGTTTTTTCCTCTTCTTCTTGAGGGAGGCGCAGACCGGGCAGTCCTCGGAGCTCACCAGGAAGAGGTAGAAGAGGCAGAGGTTCCACAGGGATTTGACTGGCTCCAGAATCATGCGGGCCATGAACAGGATGCGGCTCGGGAGGCTGACTGAGGGGAGCTTGAAATCTTGGAGTGTGAGCCCTCTCCACACAGTTTCCTTAACCTCCCCGAATCTGGGGAGGTGGTGGAGGTGCTCTAGGTTGGTACCTTCAAAAACTTCTTCGACTGACATATCCCTATTTAAACAAAAAAAGGGTTAGTTAACCTACCCCCAAAAAAAACATAATTATCACATTGTGCCCTTTTGTTCGCTATAGTTTTTGATAAGTCCATTTAAAATGCTTGTGAAACTAATGCAGGGGGGATCTTCCTAAAAGTTGGTATACTAAAAAATATTTTAGCATTCTTTCAGAGATTTTTTCGGATTTTTTGTTTAGTCTGCGAGTAAGTGGATGTTTCCTATTTTGACGTTTTTTAGTCCTGCTTTCTTGGCGGTTTCTGTGCTTTCTAATGCTAGTTTCTTGCTGGTGGTTGGTAGGTCGTTCATTAGGTATCTCGGGTAGAATGCTAGGAGTGAGTAGGGTATTTCTGGATTGATGCTTGCTATGAAGTTGGCAATTTTTTCTACCTCTTCTACTTCTACGTATCCTGGTATTAGTAGTGTGCTTGCAATGAGTGGTGGGGGATTGAGTCTTTCTTCGAAAATTTTTCCTAGTTTTTTGAAGTTTTCTAGGGTTCTCTGATTGCTTGCTCCGCAGAGGGCTATGTTGAGGGGTTCACTCCATGTTTTGATGTCGAATTTTATGTTTCCTCCTGATTCTAGTGCTAGTTGTGCGGCTTTTTCGAGTAGGGGCCAGTTCATGGAACCGTTTGTTTCCCAGCATATTCGCATCGGTCCCTTCCATTCTTTTTTTGCCTTTTCTATGGCGAGTTCGGCTGTTTTTATGGAGTGGGGCATTTGGACTGCGGGATCCCCTCCGAAGTAGCATATGCAAGATACTCCCTTTGCGCATTTTTCTGCAAGTTTTTTTGAGCTTAGGATTGGTTCGAGTTTGTTCGTGTTTTCCCTATAGTGCCAGTTTTGGCAGAATAGGCAGTCGAAGGAGCAGGCGCCGTAAAAAACGGCTAGGTTTACGCTTCCATATTCCGGTCCTCGTGCATTGGTATACTTTGGGAAACCCGCGCTTGTGCATCCTGGGCACACCCACGCAGCTACGCAGTTTGTGGGCAGTGGATCATAGTACCATTCTAATAGTCCCTTATTCGGGGTGCCGGCGTATCGAACCAGTTTTCCTTCCTTGTTTGCTACGAGTCCGCAGTATCCCTTCTCCTCTGGTGGTATTTTGCAGTTGTTTACGCACATTCCGCACAGTATTCCGTTCTTATCGTTTGGAGGGGTTTCGGGAAGGTTGAATTTGAGTCTACTTAACCTATGAGCATTAAAGGTGTGGGGAAGTGCTTCTTCGGGGGTGTCGGTTATGCATTTTCCGCATACACCTAGATTTTCCGATATTAGCGGACTTTGTTTACCGCAAACCTTACACCTAGATAAGGATGTTTTGGAGTTTTCAAATACCCGATAGCTCATAGATTGTTTTTCCCTCTCCTTGTTGATACTATATACTGGTTAATAATAACTAATAAACAATACTCTATGCATTAGAGAATGGGTTTTGGGGATTTATATCCCCTCAGGAATTTTGGATATCTTCGACCCTTTTAGACATTAGGTACGCGCTTTCTCCGTCGTGGTAGTACCCTCTCAGCTCTCTAACCACCGTGAATCCCAACTCCTTGTACATCGCCAGAGCAGCCTCATTGGTGATCCTTACTTCCAACACGAATTCCTCGGCTCCATACTCCTTCATTGCCTCCATCCCTTCAAGCATAAGTCTTTTACCTAACCCCTTTTTACGATGGCCTGGTAAAACCGCTATGGAAACCACATGGCCTTTAGTGAGCCGGTGTAACTTATTAGTAAAAACTCCTGGCAGCCCCTTTTCTATCCTATTCATCATGTAGCCTGCTATTTCCCCATCCTTTTCTGCAACAATAAACGATTTAGGATACTTCTTCAAAATCTCAAGGAAGAAGGGATAAGGATAATTCTCGGGAAGAGTCGTCTGGTTAATTCTCATTACTTGGTGAATATCATTAACCTCAGCACACCTTATGATATAATCCTCGTTCGCCAAAGAATCACCATGAAGCGCGTTTCTAATTTAGAATCGTTGATGATGATATAATTCTCAAATAACCGATTTAATCTTTACGTAACAAAAAATTAAAAACCTTCTTCAAGCAGGGCAATCATTCGTAAATTAACCCGCTCCAATGTAACCGAACTTCCGTTAATTAGAATTCCCCGTAATATTTTAATCAGAGACTTTAATTCTACCTAGTTGGAAAGGTTTTTAACTCACCATAACTTTAGAGAGAAACAACAGCCAAAGGAAGGAACCAAAACGGACAACGGAGAACAATTACCCCTAAACTTTGAAGACCTGCGTAGACTTGTTGAAAGGCACTTCATAGTTTTCGAAGCCTACATGGAATTAGATGGCAGCCCAACATTTATTTTACCATCATCCCAAGATACAAAGATCCCATTTCAAAATCTCATGGAGGATCTGAGTAAATATAACTTGATTGCATTACTGAGAAAAGCGGAAAGGGTTCCACAAGGATATAAGATATTCACCGACTACGTGCCTCTAGAAAAGGAGGAACCCGAACTGGTTCTAAAAATAATCCCAAGCCCCGAACCAAAAAAACCCAGACCTCCAATAATGAATGTTCTCTTACTAATCGCAACCATATGTACCATAGCATACACGGGTCTCAAAGAGGTAGAAAGCTATAATTACGTAGGCATGACGATTAATGCATTTGTAGGTCCCCAATGGGCATGGTATGCTGATCCGGGTCTACTAACAATTGTTTTTACAGCAAGTCTATTGGCAATAGTTGGACTACATGAAATGGGTCACTATGTTACGGCTAGAATTAGAAAGCAGAAATCTTCACTACCATTCTTCATACCAGGCATTCCGCCTATCGGAACATTTGGCGCCGTTATCTTTCAAAGAACACCTACAATTAATCGTGATAAACTTTTCGAATTAGGATTAATGGGTCCAATAACCGGTTTCATAATAACTCTCATAATTCTAATAATCTCAATACAGGTAACCCCCACAATTTATCCTAATGTTCTAATCGAACTTTACAAGGCAAATTTTCGATTCGACCAATGGATTATATCTAAGTACGGTTTAGAATTTTTTCAATTTCTTATAAGCATTGGTTGGCCCCCAATATGGATTGGGGCTTCACCTTTCACGAACCCTCTTCTCTATCAAATCCTTAGGCCCCTTTTAAAGCCAGTTCCACCTTTCTCTGCTATACCTACACACCCACTTAGCTGGGCAGCATGGATAGGTATGCTGGTTACCGCACTAAACATCTTCCCTATTGGCGTGCTCGACGGAGGACATATGCTTCGATCTTTTCTGAGTCAGAGGCAGCATTTAATTGCGTCTGTTATAGCTGCTGTAGCTATGATCCTTGTAAGTGACGCTTATATTCTTATGGCCCTTTTGATTTTGTTTATGAGCCCTAGAGGGGGCCATCCTGGACCACTTGACGACGTTTCACCAACCGCGAAATGGAAAATAGCTATATTTGTGGGTATGATAATAATTGCTGTACTCACAATACCTCCACTGGGCTGGGGCTACTTCTTCTAAAGCTCCTCAAAGATCTTCCCATTCTCAAACTCTTTTTTTAGAAACTTTTTTAAAGAAAATCAACCTTACGAACATCTAAATCTTACAGGACGGAGCAAATACGACCGAAAGTGAAGAACCACCATTAAGCCTAGAAGAACTGCTAAGATTAATCCAAACAGAATTTATAGTCTCGGACCACTACACAGATACCTATGGAACGCCAGTATTTCTCTTACCCTCGAACCAAGAAACAAAGGATCCATTCCAAAGACTAGTGGAAAAACTAAAAACGTATAATCTTATTGCGATTCTACGCAAATCATCCGAACTAAAACACGAACAAAAATTGTCTTCTCACAAAAGAGATGAAAATGGAGAACAAATGCTTACTCTTGAAGTTTTTCCAAAGATGAAGGAGGGTAAAAGGAAGGGACCCGTGTGGAATATTGCTCTTCTAATTGCCACAATTTGCACAGTAACCTTTACGGGATACCTGTGGACAATCGATTACAATAATTATGGTATATTTTTCAGCTTATTATCTGGGCCTTGGTATGGGTGGTACACCGACCCTGCTCTATTAATTTTTGGTTATACCGTAGCGCTGCTTTCAATAGCGGGAATACACGAATTGGGGCACTACTTTGCCTCCAAAAGAAGAGGAGTCGAGGCTTCTCTGCCCTTTTTCATACCGGGAATATATCCAATTGGCACTTTCGGTGCAGTTATAGTTCAAAGAGGTCCTACCGTTAACAAGGATAAATTATTTGATATAGGTTTGATGGGTCCCGTAACCGGTTTTATAATCGCCCTTTTTGTGGCACTTATAGCTCTTAAAATTAGTCCAGTAATTTACCCAAACGTACTTTATGATATATGTCAATTGCAGTATTGGTTCTCTTTACCCATGTTTAATTTTTTGGCAAACATATACAGTAATTATTCGCCAAAAATTGCAATTTTCCTTGCTCAAGCCTTTTGGAATCCCCCATATTGGCCTCTGCAAATTATTGGTCCCAGCATATTTGCAGATCCCTTACTGATTTCAATTCTTTCGCCCCTGCTGAGACCTGAAACTGTATTAACTCCTGTATTCGTTAATCCTCTGTATTTTGCTGCTTGGGTGGGCTTTCTGATTACGGCTCTAAATTTGTTTCCGATTGGCATGTTTGATGGCGGACACTTGTCTCGAGCGATTTTGAGTAGGCGTGCACATTACATTGCTTCTATAATTGCAGCAGTTATAGCGATAACTATAAGCTACGTTTACATTGTCATGGCTATAATTGGTTTGCTCACTATTAGAAGGGCGGGCCACCCTGGAGCTTTGGATGATGTTTCTCCTTTAACAACTTCTCGAAAAATAATATTCATAGTTATGATGATTATACTTGTCCTAACGCTTCCCCCGATAGGTTGGATTCCGCTATTCTAATTAGTTAAGAAAGTTTTGGTAATCCGCTATAAAGAGATGGGGGCGGTTTAGCCTATGAGAATCGCTGAGCCGTAGGGTATAACTTTAATTTTTGCATCTTTCTTAATTGTATTGAATGCGCCCTCGAGAGCTTCCTCTACCGATTTTACTGGAATGATTCTGTAAATGTTTTCCAACTTCTTTGGAGGCATTTCCGTAATCATGTATATTTTGGCTTTTTGGAGGGCTTTTGCCAGGTAGTAAGCTTTGTGTGCTCCCATAATAAAGTCCTCTTCGAGTTGGGTCTTCATCTGTTCCGCTGTAGCATATTTTTTCATCCATTCTTGGAACACCTCATTTCCTGCACCCTCTCTGCACTCGGCTACGAAAATAATAGCACCATTATTGTTCACTACGGGTAAGGCATTGTGGATCGCCTTGTAGGCCTGATACAAGTCTATGTCTTTAGGGTAGCCACCAGCACTTACTATCACAATGTCTGCCTTATCACTCTTGACCCGATACACGCTATCTAGGTATTTTACTCCTTCATAAAAGGCGGATTCCAAATCTCCGCAGAACGCCTTTGCCACCTCTTTTCTGGTGTTCTGTACCGCGTTTACTATAATGTTAGGTTTGGCGAACTTGGCGCCCTCAACCATGTCCTCGTGTATAGGGTTCCCCTCTAGAACCCCTATTTCCGATTTGGGATGTGTAAGCATGCTATGGTTTTTTGTAATCGCGTCTTTAGACGCCACTCCGGGCAGAATGCCTTTTCTGCCTCCACCGTACCCGGCAAAGAAATGATAGCTTATGTCTCCAGTTAATATCTTTAGATCCGCTTTGGCCACCAGAGGATTAATTGCCACTCTAGTTCCACGGGACGTGGTTCCTATATGAATCAAGTCTTCAGCTTCACTGTCATGGCTTGTCCACTCAATTTCTTCAGCTATCTCTTCCCCCAGAAGATTTTTTGCCTCTTGTTCTTTCACCTTTCTGTGTACACCACATCCAAAAATAATGTTTACATTATCTTTAGTGATTCCTGCGTTTTTTAACTCCTCCAGAATTGGTGGGAGCATGATTCTAGTTGGAACTGGTCTTGTATGGTCGCTGACAATGATTATTACACTGTAACCGGGGCGAGTCATACTATTTAGTGGTTGGCAATTTATTGGTAGTCTTAGGCATCGAAGTATTTCTGATTCAGGGTTTTTCATTCCTTTTGGTTCATTCACTTCAAGTGTTCCCGAGTAATTCTTCTCTGGAATTTGTGCAACTATCTTTCTAGTTCCATAACTTAAAGAGACCTCAACCAATTCTTGCACCCTTAAAACTTCTTTCAAATTTTAACCATTCTTTATGAGAATTGAGAATACAAAATACCTAAAATTAATTAAAGTTTCCAATAAAATTGGATAGCTAGTTTCTTTATCATTTTGACAT
>DXJA01000245.1 GCA_019056875.1 Candidatus Jordarchaeum madagascarense | reverse complement strand
CGGAATTTGTTATCGATCAATATTGCGTAAATCATGCTCAGCAGATTGCTTCCATAGAATCTTATAAGATGCCATCTTTTCTTAATCTCTCTTTTATTTCCTCTAAGGTTAACGTAGCCTCACCTCGGCGCTCAGCAATAATAGCAAGATCATGGAGATCCGCCAATAATTCCTCATACTCCTCAATCGGAAGAACCACTGCTATCTTTCTGCCCTTTTCATCTATGATATACTGCGTCTGGTTCCTCATACTATCCCTCAACATACTTCCAATCACTAAATACTCAATTTGGTCAGCATTCTGTAAACATATAAATTTTTGGCTCACCGAAATTTAGAACAACAAAATACTACATCACAAATACAAGAAAATAAATCATCAATCCTTCTCTCTAACTTCATGTAAAACTCCTAAAGTAACAATAAAGGCGATAATTTATGCTGATACAAAACAAAGAGGAGAGAACCCCCTTCGTTAAGGTAAAACGAGAACGCTCGCTTTGAGAGAATAGGATGAAAGAATCAATAAAGAAAAAGAATAGATAATAAACATCACAATAAAAAAGAAGTAAAAGAGGAGACCCGAAACCAAACCCTTTTAAACTATCTTACTGGTCTTCCAAGTGCCAATAGCACGACCAAGCTCCTTGTGATCCTCACCATACTTCTCCAAGGAAACTCCTTGCTGAACCGCCTCAATAGTCTGACGGAAAGCAGTAGCCCCGGCACGAGGACCATCAGGATGAGCATGCATAGCACCACCCACACCAATCACAAAGTCCGAACCAATATCAGCCCAAATCTGAGGAACATTCTGCACAATAATACCACCAGCAGGCATCGGATCCGTAGGCTTCAAATGATAAAACGGAAACGTCAACTCACGCCAAATCTGCATATAAGTATCCTTCATAAACGGCGCCTTCCCATATGGTGCAGGGTGTCGGCTATAACAGTGTTATACTGCTATATATACCTCTATATCGGCGCCGGCGAGTCTGCAGAATTTTCCCAGTATGAGTCTGGCGTCGACTCCGTAGTAGGGTGAGGCAAACATGGTGGCGCTGAAATCAGTGTGTGCTAGTATGGGTACGTTTATGCTTGGGTCTTCTGCTAGGTCTCGGAAGGTTTCGTATCCTACTGTGATGATGTTGACCATGAGGGCGTTGGCTCCGAGGTCTATTGCTTTTTCTGCGAGTTCTAGGGTTTTTTTGGGTCGGTCGGTTATGTTGACTGTGTAGAGTGTGGGTTCTCCTTTTTCTTCGCTGGCTTTGTCGATTTGTTCCATGAATTTTGTTACGCGGTCTTCTACTTTGTTTAGTGCCATGTCTGCTAGTAGTTCGTCGTCTTTGACGAAGTCTACTCCGCCTGCGGCGACTTGGTATGCTAGGTCTGCTCCTATTTCGCAGGGTGAGTAGACGCAGGGTTTTATCATGTTGTTTAGTATGGGTCGGTCTTTTATTTTGAGTAGTTGTTTTAATCCGGGTATGCCGAATTTGGGTCCTTTGAATCCTTGTACCCATTTTTTGGGGAAGCTGAGGTCTAGTAGTTTGATTTTTCCGGCGGCGGATAGGTTTCCGACTACTGTGCTTAGCATTAGGGGGAGGTTTGGTTCTCCGAGGTTTCTTATGGGGAATGCGATTTGTAGTATCCAGGTTCTTTCGTCTGTTTTGGGTAGTTGCCATTGGTATGGTGGGACTTCGTATGCTCCTGTTACTCGGGCTGCGTGGAGTTTTCTTACTTCGGGTGTTTCTTTGGGTACTGGGGTCCAGGTTCCGGTGCTTTGTTCTAGTGCTGCTGCTTGGCCTAGTGTGTATCCGTCTAGCCATGAGGGTTGGATGGTGTAGTAGGTTGCGATTATGTATTCTTCGGGGTCTACGCCTTCGGGTAATGCTTCGGGTGTTGTTAATAATTCGTAATCTTTCTCGCTCAATTTTTTTCCTCCATTGTTCCAAGTTTATTCGTGATTACTGATACTTTTAAAGTTTTGTTAATTTTATTGCCGTGCGGTTTACGTTTTTTAATAATTGTCTTTTTTCTGTTTTTTGCTTGGTATCGGTGTGATTTTTGTGGGGGGGTGCTGATTAGATGGGGTTTTTACATTTTTTTGGGGTGTGGATTTTCGGGGGGGTAGCGATAGTTTTTTTAAAAAGGTGGTATGCTTTATTTACATATAGGTTTTTATTGTTTAGAGTGGATTGAGAGTGTAGGAGGTTTGGCTTTGGTTGTTGAAGGCGTGACTAGGGATATTGTGAAGGAAATAGTTGATGTGATGACGGTTGTTTTTAATAGTCAGGAGCCTGATTTTAAAGAAAAAATCAAGTCTATTACCGGTGGGGTGCGTAAGGTTTACCGGTTTGAGGTTACGGATCTTGGTCTTGTCGCTGATGTGGAGCTGACTTCTGAGGGGGGTGTTGTGATTCACTGGGATAGCCTGGAGGAAGAACCGAACCTGAAGATTTCCTCGGAAGCGCTGGTATTTGATGGAGTTATGACTCAAAGAATTTCTCCAATGAAGGTTATGTTGAAGCGAAAGGCTAAGGTGAAAGGGTCCCTAAAGGAGGTTGCTAAGTTCAGACCCGTGATTCCGGCGTTGAGTGCTTCCTATAAAAAGGCGAGGGTTCACGTCGCGGAAAAACACGGTCTCCAAGAGGCTCTCAAGAAAATGGATGAAGCGAAAATTTAGTACAACTTGAACCCTAAACATCTTGTTAACGTATTGAATATTTTGAGCAAATGCATCTCTTCTTCCTACTTGTGGAACATTCTAGGATAAATTAATTGTGCATACATAAATAGAGTGGTCTTTGGCCATTTCAAAAAGTTAAAAAGGAATATAAACTTACTAGTGACGTTGTTTGCTCAGATTTTCTTTATAGCTTTTAACGGGTTAAGATTATGCGGGCACTTATTCTGAGGTTTTATAGGGCTTTGTATCGGTATCCTTGCAAGTATCCTATTGGATTTCCGATTATTTTTGTGGAGGTTATTTTTCTACTTCTTTTTTTTAGCGGGTTATCTTTTTTTGATCAGAATGTGGGGGCTGCACTTTTTCCTTTTAGGATGTTTTTCTTTCTTACTTTAGCTGTTGATATTGGTTTTTGTTCTTTTCTTCTTCCTAGGAATTCTGTTATATTTCCGGAGTTTGGAAGAAAAAACAGGATTTACCTATTTTCGGCTGTTATTGCTTTCACTTTATTATTATTTATGTTGTTAGTTTATACTTCGTTGTGGAGTTTAGCAAATTACCTTGTAATGATAAAGTATTTCGTAAACCAGCTTTTTTTATCCTATGTTATATTCCTCCCTACTATACCTGATCCCGTTAGACTTTACAACTTGTATCAGGGAATAAATGGATTGGTTATGTACTCTATGGGATTTATCACGGGCTCCACAGATGTTGTGGACAGGATTTTCTGGGTTATTAGTCTTCGGTACTTCTATCTACTGTCGGCTACCGAGAGGTCGAGCAGAGTTAGATTTTTGAGAATTCCAATAGCTACGGCTCCTGCTATTTACCTGATAGTGGTGTTTCAGTTAGCGGTTTCTCCCCTTACTTACATCGTTTCAGCTACGATCTACTGTGTGTTGATACCTACCCTTATCTTTGAGGCAATAGCTTTAGGCACCTCGTCAACCTTTCGCTTGGGTGAAAAGAAGATTCGGGTGAGTCAATTTGACATTATTCGTAGACTAATAACTTGGGATATTTTACGGGATTTTTCCCAAGCGGATAATTTGAGTTTTACCGAATTTAGCGAAACAGTTCGCATATGGACTGGTGTGGTTGCCATTAAAAGTAACGGGGAGGATACTTCCCTGATTATTGTTCCTTCCCTTCACCCGGGGCCCTTGA
>DXJA01000244.1 GCA_019056875.1 Candidatus Jordarchaeum madagascarense | reverse complement strand
TTTTAATATTACGTTCATAATTAAAGAAATTAACAGCAAATTTTAATCGATCAGGCAAATTGGAAGCAAACTCGGAAAATAACGAGGGTAGTATATTAATCACCACCTAAGGGAAGTGAATTAAAATAATCAATCTAATTTCCAATCACTTAGGAAAACGATTCACAGAACCACAATTGAACAGAAGCTTCACCTAGAGGAACGAGGTGATTTCATGAAAATTAAGGAGTTCCAACAGTTAATGCGCGATCTTTACTTTGAAAATGATAAAAAACGAGGTGGACTCGGTAACTTTATCTGGCTCGTAAGTGAAATCGGAGAACTCGCAAGAGTTCTAAGAGATGAAGACGAGGAAAAAATAAAAGAGGAAATCGCTGACGTTTTCGCCTGGCTCGCAAGCCTCGCCAACGTACTGGGAATAGATCTGGAAGAAGCCGTTCAAAAAAAATATCCCGGAAAATGCCCCCGATGCAAAGATAACCCTTGCAAATGCGAATTCAGATTCTAAAAATGTACCAAATTCCAAACTAAAACCAGTTAAAAAGGCATAAAAAATACACGCATTCTTAGACAAGTTAACTAACCCCCAAATAATTAAGAGCAAAAACTATGAAATCATCCATTTTTTGGTTTGATAGAAAATTTTTAGTAAAATTTATTTTCAGATTAAATCCAAATATAACCGAAAATAATCATTTATTATATCGTGAATAAAGAGTACCAGAAAACATTTTTATATAAGAGCTTCTAAAAGAACCACTTAGGAGGAAAACAATTGTCCAAAGTGAAAAGAAAAAGAAAAAGCTGACCTCCATTTTTTAAAATGCTTATTTTTGTTATCAATAATTAAGAACAAAAGTTACGGAAATGAACCGTTTTAATTTCAGAGAACTCGCAAAGAGAAAATAAATAAAAAGAAATCAGCCTAATAATACCAATCATTTACCCACTAGTCTGGTTTTTCCTTATCCTTTATTCCCTTTATTTGCATTAAAGCCCATTTTGCGACTTCTTGCATTTTCTGACTGTACCAATCGTCACCTTGACTATCCCAAGACCAGTCATAATTCAGAACCCAAATAAGTGCTTCAACCGCTCTCGCATCACCAATTTTCCCTAGAGCTCCTACTGCGGAGATTCGATCCAAATCACCACCACAATAAACAACATCGATAAGAGGCCCCACCGCTCTACTATCACCTATTTCTCCAAGAGCAACGGCTGATGCCCTTCGAACATCCTCCTCTTTATCCTTTAGCGCTTCGATAAGTGGCTCCACTGCCTCCACTAATTTTCTCCGAACAGATTCTTGCTTATCCTTAAGTGCCTTGAGCGTGTACTCCACAGACCACCTTTCACATATATTTGCAATAGCCTCCGCTGCATAATACCGAACCTCACGATCTTCATCCTTAAGTGCCTGGATAAGAGGTTCCACAGCCCACTCATCACCAATCCTTCCAAGAAGCATTGCTGTTTTATTTCTTTCTAAGGAGGTTCCGTGTTTTAGAGATTCAATATATTTATCCCTCACTCTTAAACACCTATCCAAGTTGAGGATTTTAATTATTCTGTCAAATATAATATCCTGTGTAGCCTTATATATTTACAAAATTCTGTACACATAGTGGGTTATGGGTTACGGTTACCGGGTGGTGGATATGTCCAATTCACACATAGAGACCTTTGCTAAGAGTCTTTTGCCTTTAATGGTGTTGTTTTTTGCAACTTCACAGGGCCCTCAGACTATTCCAACCACATTGATTGTTGGTATGTTGTTATGTGCTGCTTTGGTAGGCTCAGTATTCACCCTGTTTATGAGGCGTAGAAAAACGTGAATTCGCCCTGAAAGAAAACATTTTTATACAAGCTTCCTAAAGTAAGCCGTAGGAGGAAAACAATTGTCCAAAGTGAAAAGAAGAAGAAAAAGCTCGGAAGGTCCCATGCCGGTAGCTGGTGCAGGCCTCATCAGATTTTTTGAGGAGGAAACAGTGGGACCGAAGATTGGACCCGGCATAGTGGTTATTCTGTGTGTTGCAGTTATTATTGTAGTGGTGATTTCACTGTACATGAGTGCCCTACAGGCAGGTGCAAATATTCCAAGTTTACCATCATTCTAAGAAACAATAAACAAAAATCAGCTCGGTTATTGGGGCATAAAGGAACCTTTGAATTTATCTTAGTCTCTTTTTATTCGTTCTTTGCATACTCAGAATCCGAAATTTCTGGGTATTCCACAACTCAATTCTAAATAATTAAAAATTAGAGATCTTGCTTGGGCGATTTTGGGGGATTTTGTTCTATTTTTTCATTCTTTTTCTACATTTTTGTCTGTGTTGCATGGTGTGAAGACCATTAGGCCTCCTGTTCTGAGGTTTTGTAGTTCTTCTTCGGTTAGTTCTTTTATGCTTACTTTGGATTGATCTTTTGCTATTATCATGCTGTTTCCGAAGGGGTCTTCGATTATTAGGGTGAAGGGTATTTCTCCTGATTTTGCTTTTTTTATTTTTTCTATGGCGGTTTCGCAGTTTTTCTTTTCTTCTTCTGATTCCACCCATTTGCTGGCGGTTTCTGCGATGTCCAGTATTTTTATTATTACGCCCTCGATATTGGTGATAAATGCTTGAGATGCGGGGCCGGGTTCGATGGTGGTGCCCAACTCGGGGATTTTTATTGTTCCAGTGGCTGCTCTGATTACGCGTGCTGTTAGCTCTTTCTCGTTTTTGACTTCGTAGGTGCATCTAATTGGTACGCCGTACCTGGTGTTTAGGAAGTCGCTAATCCGGTAACCACAGAGTGGGCAGTGGAATTTTACTAGATATATTTCGCTGAAGTAAGGGATGTTTAAACTTGTTAGGGAGCTCTCCAGTGTATTTCTTCCACATGTTGGGCATTCTGATTTTTCTTCCATTAATAATCACCGTAAGTTCAAGTGTTGATACTCTAGAGTTTTAAGTTCCGATTTTTGGAGAGGGAATATTGTACGGAAAACGGTAAGTATAGGTGAACTTATGTTTTTCTCCTTTTCTTCTTTTATTCCTATTCAGAATAAGTTGCCTAGGTTAAATTTTTAATTTTTGAAAGAGGGTTATCCCATTTTGGGGGTGTGGATTCTGTATCTAAGGCTTGGCTATTTTCCCTTTTTTTCCTTTTTCATTTTTGACAGAAGAATTTTTGATTCTTCTTCGGGGTTTGGTTCTCTGATATCGTTTATATTTAGTTCCAGTAGTTTTGAAAAATCGTTGTGTATGACTCTTCCTATAACTATTATTTCCTTTCCTTCCACCTCTGGAGCCTTTTTCTTTAGGGGTTCTGTCTGGTCGCTGGCTTTTTTAATCAAGTCATATGCTTCCTGTGGAGACATGTTCAGTAACTTTTGTGCTGCATCTCCCATAAAATTTCCTCGAATGGTGCCTGTTCCGTCGTCTAAAACTCCGCTATACATGAAGCGGATAGTGGGCTTTTTTATTGGACCGCAATCTTTGCATTTCCATTCATCGTTAACTTTTTCTACTTTTTTTGCGCATGACGGGCAGGCCTCGTAAACCGGCTTTCTCTGGTAGAGTTGAATCAGGGTTGCTCTGACTTCGGCTATCTGATTTTTTTCTAGCTCTGATATATTTTTTCTGGTTAAACCTTTTGCTTTGGGTTTAACGTCAAGTTTAACATCTGGAATTTCTATTTCGACCGAGTTCAGCTCCACCTCAGAGAATCTGCCCAAGTGCACTTCAACTTCTCCCTGCAAACCAGCCCGGGTGTATGCCCTCTGTATTTTTATGGTGCTGCCCTCGGAAAGTTCACTTAGATTTTCTACATGGTCTCCCCAAGCAACCACCCGTACACCTGCCGTATCGTCGGCGATTGTGAATGGCATCATTTTTCCACTTGATCCGTCCTTTCTGGTGAATTCTCTTATATCGGAAACGCTGACTACACGTCCTTCTATGTTCACGCTTCTCATGTCCGGTTCTAGGTCTTTGATTTTAACAGAAATTTCTTGAGGTTGCGATGAGACTTCAACGTCGATTTTAATATCGGGATTTATTGTCACTTTTGTTAGTTTACCTATGTGTAGCTCTGGTTCATCTCTTAATCCTACTCTCGTGTATCCTCCCTCTATTTTGAGAGTGTCTCCCTCGCTTAGCCTTTCAGCCATTTCAACTTGGTCATCCCAAAAAACAGTTCTTATGCCTCCAGTTTCGTCCACTAGAGTTACGTTGCAGACTCTTCCTTGGCTGCCATCTTGCCGAGTAAATTCTGATGTGGGAGATAGTCTCTGAACTACGCCTGCCGTATCAACGCTCATCATATTCGGCTCGATTTCACTTATCTTCATTAGCCTGGTTTTTGCTTTAGGATAGTCACTTGCCTTTACGTCTTTGGGTTCTAACTCTATTCTTCCTCTATACCCTAACTGTAACTCGGGATTACCTCTCAGTCCTTCCTTTATGTAACCATAGAATATACGGAGAATCTGTCCCTCTTTGATTTTACCCTTTTCTATGTTTTCTACGTGATCGCCCCACAAGACAACCCTGATTTCTCCAGATTTATCCGCGAGTATAATGCTGGCCATTTTTCCTTTTCTTCCATCCTTTGAAGTAAACTCTCTGGGGGAAAATACATGAGTAACTCTTCCAGTAATTGTAACGTTTCTCATCTCCAAGGATATGTCCTTAATTTCAAGCGAGGGTTTCTTATAACTAATGTCCTCAAAAATGTCTAACCCCAATTCCTTCGCTACAAGGTGAGCTGCGCCCTCATCCGTAAGTAATCCACCCATCTTCTTCTTTTTCGCATTGATACGTTTTAAGGCATCCTCACGTGTAATCTTACCCTCATTAACGATTTTATCCAATATTTCTTCAAATCTTGATTCCAAATTATCTCCTCCTTAGCGCAACCTAAACAACATCAACGGGTAACAAATAAACAGAAACCAGACCCGATTCCAACAATTTATAGACATATTTAGCACAATCACCTAGAGTTATATAATTTCCTAGAGCGAAATAACATCCTCCAGAATTTGGATAAACCCAAGTTGGGTATTATTGTTTTACAAATTCCCAATAGACGGAGTATATTAACAAATTTAATAATTTTCACTTTTATTATAAAAATTGTACCTATAAAGTAAACGCATTTTTCTCATATAAATTCGGTTAACTTCTTTGAGGATGTTAATTTTAAAACTTCGGCACACGTTTTAGGGCTTAGAGTCTTGAATTCAAGCCCTTTAGCTTGAATCATCACTGATGCTTCTTTTGAAATATCTGGCGCAGCGAGCATACCTCGAACCGTTCGCCCCGCGCTCTTTCTTTTAATATCTTCTAGATACTTTAATAGCTGTACTACATCCTGAACCTGCGCTTTCCTCCTCTTCAACTCTATCGCCACAATTCTCCCTTGACTATCAATACCATACACATCCACAAAACCTTGAACCACCACTTTTTCTTTCAAAATTGGCTTGAATCCTTCTTCAATAAGTTCAGGCTTTGCCAGCACCGCCCTCTGCATGTCCTCCTCACTACCAAACATTATGAACTCTGCTTCGTCCTTTAGATTCAAAACAAGAATAATAAAAACTTTTGAGAACAGGATTTCAATTGATTCTCTTAGTTTCTTCCTAATGGCCTTGAGAAGCACGCCCTTTTTGGTGGATTTGGTTTGAAAAATACACCCAGGAGGTTGCCAATTTACAGGTTGAGAATCCCAGGCTCTGTGGACAAGAAAACTGCCATCTTTTTTGATAATTATCACACGTTCACCTAAACCTAACTCTGAATTCGCCCGTCCTTGGTATTTTATAATACAACCGCCCACGATAATTAGTGAACGATTTTTATTGAGCGCATCTACAATGGTCTTAGCCGCGTTTGCAGGATCTGGATTATTATAGTGTTCCACTGATTGCTGTTCACTCATATAAACACCATCAACAATTATTTATCTATGTAAAACAATAAAAGAAATTCGCTATGAAACGTGAAAACACTTCTAAGGACAAAATGTTTCTATATGACCAGACGGCCTGGATTTACGATCAGAGGTATAGGGAAATCCAAGAGGAGAAGTACAGGGCGATACTTTCCAGAATAAAATTCAGAAAAGGAGATTTAATTCTTGATGCTGGCTGCGGAACTGGTATGCTCCTCGAAAAAATTCC
Organism: Candidatus Jordarchaeum madagascarense; assembly: GCA_019056875.1. Taxonomy (GTDB): domain Archaea; phylum Asgardarchaeota; class Jordiarchaeia; order Jordiarchaeales; family Jordiarchaeaceae; genus Jordiarchaeum; species Jordiarchaeum madagascariense. Next base: position 218 of record DXJA01000244.1, on the reverse strand, counting down.
ATCAAAACAAAGAGTTGTAGGAATAGATTTTTCTCGGGAAATGATAAGAATAGCAAGGAATAAAATTAGGAATTCTAACTTTATTCGTGTTGATTTAAATGGTCTACCGTTTAAAGACAACACCTTCAGTAAGGTATTCGGAGTAACCATTCTCCAAAATATAAAATACCCCCAAAGAGCAGTAAAAGAGATTGCAAGAATAGTTCAGAAAAAAGGTT